>NZ_JAHWCO010000537.1:0-2947 GCF_020054415.1 Candidatus Symbiopectobacterium sp.
GATTTTTATCAGGTTACGTTCCGCAAGAAGTTATATGGATACCTGGAAAGCCTGCAGGTAGATCTGGACAACTGGTTGTGGCATTACAATAATGAGCGAACTCATCAGGGAAAAATGTGCTGCGGGCGTACGCCGATGGCTACTTTACTCGATGGAAAACGGATCTGGGCAGAAAAGAATCTGAACCAGATGTAACCTGACAGACACCTGTATAAATAATCGGTAACTGTCAGATCAGGTCTGAGCTAGTACAGGTGATGGATATGCAAGCATTGAAAGCGGAGCAGAAACGGCGGGCGCAGGAGATCGTGCATGTTGACAGCCTGCCCTTTGTTGAGCCTAGGTTTATTGGCGGGGCTGATGTCGGGTTCGAGCAAGAGGGCACGGTGACGCGTGCGGCGATTGCGATATTGCACTACCCTTCACTTCAACTGGTTGAGTACCAGATTGCCCGTATCCCGAAGGTAATGCACTATGCGCCGGGGTTGCTCTCTTTTCGTGAGTGTCTTGGCCTGTCGGCTGCGTGGGAACAGTTGGTGCAGAAGCCTGATTTGCTGTTTGTTGACGGTCACGGTATTTCACATCCCAGGCGGTTGGGCGTTGCCAGCCATTTTGGGTTATTGGTGGATGTCCCGACCATTGGCGTGGCTAAAAAACGGCTGCGTGGTCAGAGTGCCCCGCTTTCTGAAGCAGCCGGTAGCCAAAGCGCGCTGATGGACCATGACGAACAGATTGGCTGGGTGTGGCGTAGAAAGGCACGCTGTAATCCGCTGTTTATCTCAACCGGCCATCGAGTGAGTCTGAACAGCGCGCTGATGTAGGTAAAACGCTGCCAGCATGGCTATCGTTTACCCGAACCCACGCGTTAGGCGGACGCCGTTGTCTCACAACGGCCAGCCTTTCAACCCTTGCTGCGTGAAAATCCGCAGTGATGCAGGCGGGATGCGGTAAGTTTAAGAATTCAGGCATAGGGCAAGGCAAAATTTTCAGGTACACTGCCTGCCATTAAAAATAATTAGCGTCGACTATGTTACGTAATCCTATTCACCTGCGCTTGGAGAAGCTGGAAAGCTGGCAGCACGTGACTTTTATGGCTTGCCTTTGCGAGCGGATGTATCCGAACTATTATGAATTCTGCCGCCAGAACGAGTTTGGTGATGCGCAACTGTATCGCCGCATCCTCGATCTGGTGTGGGAAGTGCTGGTGGTGAAAGAGGCCAAGGTCAATTTCGACAGCCAGTTGGAAAAATGGGAAGACTCTATTCCCTCTGCGGATGATTACGATTTATACGGTGTCTATCCGGCCATTGACGCATGCATTGCATTGGGTGAACTGATTCATTCGCAACTGAGTGGTGCCACGCTCGAGCATGCGATTGCCATTAGCGAAACCTCCATTCGCACGGTAGCGATGCTGGAAATGACACAAGCTGGCCGTGAAATGGCGGACGAAGAACTCTACACATTGCCCGCGATCAAAGAAGAATGGGACATTCAGTGGGAGATTTTTCGGTTGCTGGCGGCATGCGAAGAGCGTGATTTGGAATTGATTAAAGGGCTGCGCGCTGACCTGCGGGAAGCGGGAAGCAGCAATATTGGCATAAATTTAGGCCAATGAGGCGATAAAACGTGATTTAAGGCCCTAAATGACAAGTTGAAGGGCTTCACATCCGCCCCCTGTCTGGTCTACATTTGGGGGGAGTAAAAAAGTGGCTGTCGGTGCGTGTATGCAGGAGAGTGCCTTTGAGCATATCCGTCGCACTCGATGCTAAGCAAGCGATAAACACACTGTAAGGATAACTTATGAATAAGACTCAACTGATTGATGTGATTGCAGACAAAGCTGACCTGTCCAAGGCTCAGGCTAAAACAGCGTTAGAAGCCACTCTGGCAGCGGTAACTGAGTCTCTGAAAGCAGGCGATGCAGTACAATTGGTGGGTTTTGGTACGTTTAAAGTGAACCATCGTAACGAGCGCACTGGCCGCAACCCGCAAACGGGTAAAGAAATCAAAATCGCTGCGGCGAATGTCCCGGCATTTGTTGCGGGCAAAGCACTGAAAGACGCTGTTAAATAAGCGAATGCCAGTGAAGGATTCAAGCAAAAGGGACGTTAGCGCCCCTTTTGCTTTTGTGGCGCAGGTTGGGCTCGGTGGTTATCGCCGGATTGATCACCGCCTGTTCCGGCCATTCACCACCGCCAACGACCTTCGCCACTGGCTATGTAGGCGATCGTGCGGTGGTGCGCGTGTGGCGCAAGGATGACAGCCAACAACACAGCACGCAGTTAGTGACGCTCTCCAATGCGTTGCAGGATGATAACCTGTGGCCCAATCTGCACGGTGTGGAAACGCGTTATCTGTTTATTCAAGACCATCTGCGTGAAATAAAGCGCAGTTATCGTGGTGCCCATCCGGAAAGCCTCCATCTTCGTTTTACTGACGATGGCACGGTGAGCTTTATGCAACGGCAACTCGACGATCAGCGTGAAAGCGTGTCTGACGATGAGATAGCGCTGTTTCAGTTTGATGCCAAGCGGGTTCTGGAACTCAGCGAGGTGTTACGCACTGGCAGTGTGAAACTGGGTCAGGGGGTGCTACAGGGCAATCGCGTACTCACCTGTGATGGGCAGAATGTCAGCCCTGATTTTGATCTGCTCTCGCTGAGATGGATAGCGGAACAGCGGCAGCATCGCCCCGATGTCACGCTGCGCGTGGCGTGGTTGGATGCCCCTGTGGGGACGCAACTGCTTGCTGGTGGCTGAGGAAGACTTGTGCCAGTGGAAGCAGTTTGCCACCGAGTAGGGTTAATTGTACTAGCTCAGACCTGATCTGACAGTTACCGATTATTTATACAGGTGTCTGTCAGATTACATCTGGTTCAGATTCTTTTCTGCCCAGATCCGTTTTCCATCGAGTAAAGTGGCCATCGGCGTACGCCCGCAGCACA
>NZ_JAHWCO010000517.1:0-7144 GCF_020054415.1 Candidatus Symbiopectobacterium sp.
CTGCGTAACCGATTGCAACGGCTCAATCGCAAGACGCTCGGATATTCAAAATCATCCGAAATGCACGATAGGATCATCGGTACTTACATCGAACGCGAGTACTACGTTTGATGCTACATCAACTCATTGAATACACGACCTGACTCGGCGTGTCTTGCATTCAAGGCCTCTGTCACAACGCGAATCAATGACGCGTAAGTGACAGAGGTGCTTTATCACCTCGCCTATGACACCAAAAAGGACCGCACACGATGGGATTTCGTTGGGAAATCATTCAGTAATATGCCCCGTTGTTTATGGAAGGGGCCTAGATGACAATAAAATGTACGCTTATCTGCGTTATTTTGGGGACCTGCTGGGGGCTGACGCTCGGATTAGGCCGCCTGGCGCAAGCGCCGCACGGCCCCTAGAAGTGGATATTACACTATGGCGTACAGTGGCCTGTGCGTATTTATGTCAGCGCGTTGCGCGGTACGCCACTTTTCGTTCATATTATGGTGGTGCATTTTGCATTGATTCCATTACTCATTAACCCGCGCGACGGTTTATTCGTCAGCGGTGGCCTGATGTCTGCGAATTTCGCACGCATGCTACGTGCCGACTACGGTGCCTTCCTATCGTGTATCGTGGCAATCACCCTGAATGCCGGTGCCTATGTGTCCGAAATTTTCCGCGCTGGCATTCAATCTATTGACCGCGGACAGATGGAAGCATCGAGTTCATTGGGCATGAGCTACGGCCGCACCATGCGCAAAGTCATTCTTCCTCAGGCATTTCGTCGCATGCTGCCGCCGCTTGGCAACAATGCTATCGCCATCGTCAAAGATTCATCACTCGCTTCTGCGATTGGGCTGGCCGATCTCGCCTACGAGGCACGTACGGTGTCAGGTGCCTGTGCCACCTATTGGGAACCCTATTTGACCATTTCTCTGGTTTATTGGGTCATCACTTTCCTGCTCTCGGTTCTGGTGCGGCAGATGGAAATAATGTTAAGCAAAAGTGATTAAAGTGTTAATAATTTGAAAAAACATTTTGGTGATACCCATGTCCTGCGCGGTATCAGTTGCACTATCGCACCACAGGAAGTGATCTGCATGATCGGCCCTTCCGGTTCGGGAAAAAGCATGTTCCTGCGCTGTTTGAATGCGCTGGAAACGCCGACCGGTGGTGAAATAACCGTCAACGGATTTGCGTTGCACAATCCCAAAACCGATCTCAACCGGTTACGTGAAAGCGTAGGTATGGTATTTCAGCGCTTCAATCTGTTTCCACACATGACGGTGTTGGAAAACATGATCATTGCCCCTATGGACGTGAAAAAGCTTTCACGCCCCCCAGGCTGTTGAACGCGCCCGTCACCTGTTAGAAAAAGTTGGCCTGCTCGATAAAGTGGATGCCTAGCCCAATAGCCTTTCTGGCGGACAACAACAGCGCGTCGCCATTGTCCGCGCATTGGCCATGGAACCGGCCATTATGATGTTTGATGAGCCCACCTCAGCGCTTGATCCGGAGCTGGTAGGCGAGGTGCTGCCGGTCATGAAAACGCTGGCAACAGAGGGAATGACCGTGGTGATCGTGACCCACGAAATGGCATTTGCCCGTGAAGTTGCAGACCGTATCATCTTTATCGATCAGGGAATTATTCAAGAAGAGGGAGAGCCGGAAGCGCTATTTACGGCACCGACCAATCCACGAACTCAAGCTTTTCTCAGTAAAGTCCTTTAACACCGCAGTGGCGTACGCGATGCGCGCGCTGCTTCTCACCACCCGGTGATCAGCGAAAACACCAGCCAGAAAAGGCAGACAATAACCGCACCGCTGGACAGTACCATCAGCGTCATATTGCCTTTGAAAATCACACTAAAAAACACGCCGATCAGCACGGAGGCTGGCATCAGCGCCAAAAAAACGGCCAAGTGTAGAGCATAAAGAATAACGTGGTATTGGTGCCATAAACCAAAATTGGCACCACAACGGCAAGCCAGTAGAAAGAAAAACCGGCGATGGCTCCCATAAACGGGTAGGTGCGTTCATCTTCACGCACCCTTGGCCACTTACTTACCGATAACTGCGTTACTGTAACACTCCGCACCACCGCGAAAGGCGGTGACACCTGACAGAGCCAATCAGACTTTGATAATAGCACGACTGTGCAGTAGATCTAATAACTGATCGGTCAAATTTGTTACCAATTGTTCGCCTTCCAAGCGCAGCTCAGGCGCGTGTGGCGGCTCATAGACGGCATCGATACCGGTAAAATTGGTCAGCGCGCCCGCTCGTGCTTTCTTATATAATCCTTTAGGATCACGCGCTTCGCATACTGCCAACGGTGTATCGACAAACACTTCGATAAACTTTCCTTCCGGCAGCGATTCGCGCACCATCTGGCGCTCTGCACGATGGGGGGAAATAAACGCCGTCAGCACCACCAGCCCGGCATCCCCCATCAGGCTGGCCACTTCGCCCACACGCCGAATGTTTTCGCGCCGATCGGCATCAGAAAAGCCCAAATCGCGGCACAGCCCGTGGCGCACATTGTCGCCATCAAGCAAATAGGTGCTAACACCGAGTTGATGTAAACGCTGTTCCAGTTGCCCTGCCAGCGCGGACTTTCCTGACCCTGACAGGCCTGTGAACCAGATAACCGCCCCTTGATGGCGATGCAATCGCTCCCGATCGCGGCGTACCACCGGGTGATCGTGCCAGACAATGTTTTCATCACGAATAATATTGTCATCATGAATGTTGTCATCACGATGGTCATAAACGGCGTGATGCTTCTCTTGTGGAGGCAACGCCATGCTACTTCCCTCCCAGCAGATCGCGCGCACCCCAATGCGGGAAGTGACGGCGCACCAGCGCATTCAACTCCAGCTCAAACGCACTATAGGCGGACGGTTCTTGCGTCACCTGAGCAATCGCCTCGCGTACTAGGCAGGCACCGACGGTTACGTTGCTCAGTCTGTCGATAAAAATCATACCGCCCGTGGTGGCGTTTTGCTGATAGGGCTCCAGCAGCAGCGGCTCATCAAAGGTCAAATCCACCAGACCTATACCGTTCAACGGCAAACTTTCAGTAACACGCTGCGTCAGTGAATTGATCTCAACCTGATACTGAATATTGTCTACCCGCGCGCGGGTTTTCTTGCCCGCAACCTTGATGTCATAGATATGCCCCGGCACCAACGGTTGCTCCGCCATCCACACCACATAGACCTGCGCATGCTGCACCGCACGCAGCTCATCTGCCTCCGGCACCAACAGATCGCCACGGCTGATATCCACTTCATCGGCCAGCACCAGCGTGATCGCTTCCCCCGCATGGGCCTGTTGCAGATCGCCATCAAAGGTCACGATGCGTGTCACGGAAGAGGTTACGCCAGATGGCAACACCCTCACGCGCTGTCCGACCTGCACCACGCCGGAGGCTAGTGTTCCGGCATAACCGCGAAAATCCAGGTTGGGCCGATTCACGTACTGCACCGGGAAACGCATCGGCTGCGTATCGCTATCACGCGTAACGTCGACCGTTTCCAGCACGTCCAGCAGCGTAGGGCCGCTGTACCATGGCATGGTAGTGCTTGGCGTCGCCACATTATCCCCATCCAGCGCGGAGATAGGCACGAAAGTCACCTGAAACGATGACGGGAGTTGCTGGGCAAAATCGAGGTAATCCTGCTTGAACTGCTCAAATACCGTTTGCTGGTAGTCCGCCAGATCCATTTTATTCACCGCCACGACTAGATGGCTAATACCCAGCAACGTGGCAATAAAGCTATGACGACGGGTTTGATCCAGTACGCCTTTGCGCGAATCGATCAACAGGATCGCCAGATCGCAGGTCGATGCCCCGGTCGCCATGTTACGGGTGTACTGCTCATGACCGGGGGTATCGGCGATAATGAATTTGCGTCTTTCCGTGGAGAAATAGCGGTAGGCGACATCAATGGTAATACTCTGTTCACGCTCGGCCTGCAAACCGTCCACCAGCAACGCCAGATCCAGTTTCTCACCCTGCGTACCTAACCGCTTGCTGTCGTTGTGTAACGTGGAAAGCTGATCTTCATAGATCTGAAGCGTGTCATGCAGCAAGCGGCCAATCAAGGTACTTTTGCCGTCATCGACGCTGCCGCAGGTCAGAAAGCGCAGTAAACTTTTGTGCTGCTGCGCGTGCAAATAGGCTTCGACGCCATCCTGATCGGCAATCTGTTGTGCAATGCTTTGGTTCATTTGACGATTCCTTAGAAATACCCTTGACGCTTTTTCAGTTCCATCGAACCGGCATGATCCCGGTCAATGACGCGCCCTTGCCGTTCGCTGGTGGTCGAGATCAGCATCTCTTCAATGATTTCCGGCAGCGTCTGCGCGTGCGATTCCACTGCGCCGGTCAACGGCCAACAGCCGAGGGTACGGAAGCGCACCATGCGCTGTTCGATAACCTCTCCCGGTTGCAGATCGATATGATCGTCATCCACCATCAGCAACATGCCGTCACGTTCCAGCACCGGACGCGGAGCGGCCAGATAGAGCGGCACAATGTCGATATTTTCCAGGTAGATGTATTGCCAGATATCCAGCTCCGTCCAGTTGGAGAGCGGGAACACGCGAATACTTTCCCCTTTGTTAATCTGGCCGTTGTAGTTATGCCACAGCTCTGGGCGCTGATTTTTCGGGTCCCAGCGATGAAAACGGTCGCGGAAGGAGTAGATACGCTCTTTGGCGCGGGATTTCTCCTCATCGCGCCGAGCACCACCGAACGCAGCATCAAAGCCGTATTTATCCAGCGCTTGCTTCAACCCTTCAGTTTTCATGATATCGGTATGCTTGGCGCTACCGTGTACAAACGGGTTAATGCCCAACGCTTCGCCCTGCGGGTTACGGTGCACCAGCAGTTCGCAGCCGTAGGCTTTGGCCGTGCGATCACGGAAGGTGTACATCTCGCGAAACTTCCATCCGGTATCCACATGCAGCAGCGGAAACGGCAACGTGCCGGGATAGAAAGCCTTGCGCGCCAGATGCAGCATCACGGAAGAATCTTTGCCGATGGAGTACATCATCACCGGATTGCTGAATTCTGCCGCCACTTCGCGAATTATATGTATGCCTTCCGCTTCAAGCTGTCGCAGGTGCGTCAGTCGTTTCTCGTCCATAACCCTTCCTCAAGCCAAATTCACGAGCGCAGAACGTCCGGTTTGCCCGGTCTCCTGCGTCTGTAGACCAAACCAGGCGATTTGATGGTGCAGTACAACCACCTCGCCAATCACCAATAATGCCGGCGTCGGAGCCTGATGTGCCAAGGTCTCCAACTGCGCCAGCGTGCCGATGTTCACGAACTGATCCGCTCGCGTACCACGGCTAATCACCGCCACTGGCGTATCCGATGCACGCCCATGGGCGATCAGCTGCTGGCTGATTTCCGCCGCCTTCACCGTGCCCATATAGATAGCGAGCGTCTGGCGCCCGCGCGCCAGCGTGGACCAATCGAGCGCTTCGCCGTCGGGACGACAGTGCCCGGTAATGAACAGTACGCTTTGCGCGTAATCACGGTGGGTAAGCGGGATACCGGCATAGGCGGTAACGCCCGCAGCCGCCGTGATCCCCGGTACGATTTGGAAAGGAACCCCGGCCTTTGCCAAGTATTGCACTTCCTCACCGCCGCGCCCAAAGATGAACGGATCGCCGCCTTTCAGGCGCACCACACGTTTACCGCTTGATGCCAGCGTAAACAGCAGACGGTTGATCTCCCCCTGCGGCAATGAGTGCGCGGAAGCGCGCTTGCCGGCGCAGATTTTTTCCGCATCGCTGCGCACCAGCTCCAGCACTTCCGGGCTCACCAGATGGTCATAGAGCACCACATCCGCCACTTGGATCAGTTGTAAACCACGCAGGGTCAACAAACCGGCGTCTCCCGGCCCGGCCCCCACCAGCGCTACATCCCCCTGCACCTGCTGAGGTTGATCCAACTGCTGGCGCAGGGTTTCTTCTGCCACCTTCTGTTGCCCGGCGGCGATCTGGTCAGCAAATGGGCTATTAAACAGCCGCTCCCAAAACTGACGACGCGCACGCATCGAATGAAACCGCTCTTTGACCCGATCGCGCCATTCCCCTGCAACTCGGGCCATATCACCCAAACTGGCAGGCAGCAATGCCTCGAGTTTCTCGCGCAATAAGCGCGCCAACACCGGCGCCTGTCCGCCCGACGAAATCGCCACCACTAACGGCGAGCGATCGACAATAGACGGAAAAATAAACGAGCATTTGTGCTGGTCGTCCACCACGTTAACCAGGCGATAGCGCTGCTGCGCCGCTTTAGACACCGCCGCGTTCAACGCTACATCATCGGTAGCGGCGATCACCAGAAAGACCTTATCCACCTGTTCTGGGGAGAATTCCTGCGCCAGCCAGTGCAACTGACCGGCGTGGTGCTTTGCCAATAGCGGTTCTGTCAGGGATTTGGCCACCACATGCACGTCGGCACCCGCACGCAACAGTAAATCAATCTTGCGCGTTGCTACCTCACCACCGCCGACCACCAACACTACACGCTGCTTCACGTCAGCGAACAAAGGGAGATAGTTCACAATCGCCTTAACAAAGTTAAAAATTGGATAAGTAGACTATACAGTGCTGTAGGAAGGGTTATGAAATGCCTAATTGGAATGATAAGTTCCGTAATGGAATAAAAGTGGGGCAGGAAGCGCAGCGTAATGCTTATCGATTGATTTTTATTGGATTATAAAAACATATTTAGGCTCATACAGCGTGAATATCACCGCTGTGAGAAAAAATTTCAGGTTGAGGAATTATGCGCTAAGCCCAGTCAGGTCGGCCATCTCTGACCGACCTGGGGGTTATTCACACTTGCGTTGATGTTTCCAGAGCCTGTTTAAGATTTTGTGTAAATGCCTTTCCTCAGAAGTGACCGTCAAGGCGGTAACCGAACTCGATAATAAAGCGAATCATTGCAATACGCCAGTCCTGTAAGGGCATCGTCCATTTATGTGATGCCGCCTGGATTGCCAGCCATACGACCTTCTTCACCGAGTCATCAGTCGGGAACACCTTGCGTTTCTTGATTGCATGCCGGATCACGCTGTTCAGTGATTCTATAGCGTTCGTCGTGTAGATTACCTTGCGAAGTTCC
>NZ_JAHWCO010000385.1:0-2679 GCF_020054415.1 Candidatus Symbiopectobacterium sp.
AGTCCAGTGAAACGACGGATACTCGCAACGTAAAATCATGCAGTTAGGCCTCATGAGAAAAATGTACACCTGAGGGGACAAGCATTTTCTACCAAAACTGGCTTGGCAAAACAGCATGACTCACTATTATTCAACAAAGCCTAAAATACGCTGTAGCGGATGCCATCGTGCCATCTCAGTTCTGCTGAAAGATTATACTAAACTTTGTTCATTATTTGCCGATAAGCTTCTAGAAGGCATTAACCTATTCATAAGGAATTACCATGGCAAGCATCAACTCCACAGGTTACAACGACAGAATGAGCGATATTCTTTCGAAATTAACAACCAATGAACGGACTCGCTTAACCTCGGTAAAGGCACAACAAACGCTTTACGAAAACCGAGATAAATCCTTTGACACCCTTAAGAGTGCACTAGAAAAGCTGAACACTGCCGCAGAAACATTGACCAAAGCAAGCAGCATCAATAAAACCAGTGTCAGCAGCACCAATACCGCCTTCACTGCAACAACGGATAGCAAAGCAACTAACGGCAATTACAGTGTAGAAGTGAAGACACTTGCTACCGCGCAATCCTTGATCTCGGGTGAGTTTACCAGCAATACAGCACAGCAGGGTTCAGCGACAGAAAACAATACCCGGACCCTGACTATCAGCCAACCAGGTCAGGATAAACCACTTGAAATCAAACTGACCGATAACCAAACATCATTAGTGGGCATCCGTGATGCAATTAATAAGGCTAATGGCAATGTTGGTGCGAGTATCGTCAAAGTGGATGACGATACTTATTATTTGTCTATCACGGCCAAAGGCACTGGCACCGATGCCAAGATGACTATCAGCGTCACCGGTGATGACACGCTGAATAGCAAATTGAATTATACCTCCGATACAGGTGCTGGCAGTGGTGCAATGACGCAGCAGACTGCCGTGCAAAATGCATCAATAAAGCTTAATGGCATGACGATTGAGCGTCAACGTAACACGATTTCTGACGTTATTGACGGCGTTACGTTAACCTTGAAATCCCAAACAGCGACGAACTCATCAGAGACATTATCAATCGCCAGTGATATTGCACCGATGAAGACAGCAGTTCAAAATTACGTCGATGCGTACAATGCACTGCAGACGACAATTGGTACCTTGACCAAATACACAGAGGTAGCTCCTGGTTCTGATGCACAAAGCAACAGTAACGGTGTATTGCTTGGTAACAGGACTGTCCGTGGTATCCAGACCTCATTGAAAACACAAATCTCCTCCGCTCAGAGCGGTATGGATATCAGTACGCTTAACGAAATGGGCGTTAAACAAAACCCCAAAACCGGCATGCTTGAGATTGATAGCGATAAGCTAACAACTGCACTGACAGATAATTCCAGTCATGTATTAGATTTCTTCGTCGGCGACGGAAAAACCACAGGCTACTCTACACAAGTCACTAATTATTTAGACAACGTTCTTGATTCTAGCAAAGGGGCAATCCAAACCGCCAAAGACAGTATTGCAGCGACGCTGAAAACCATTAAGAAAACCTACGATCGCACTCAGCAAAATATCGAAGATAATATTGCGCGCTATAAAGCGCAGTTTTCCCAGTTGGATATGTTGTTTTCTAAAATGAATAGCACCGGCGAATATCTGGCAAAACAACTTGCTGCCTTAAACAAAAGTAGTTAATGGAGAAAGTCACTGATGTACAGCAGAAACGGCAGCCAGGCCTATGCCCAAGTTGGCCTGGAAAGCAGTGTGATGAGCGCCAGCCCACACCAGCTCATTGTTCTGCTTTTTGACGGTGCGCTCAGTGCGTTGGTCCGTGCGCGGATTTTATTACAGCAGAATGATATTGTTGGTAAAGGTTACGCTTTATCCAAAGCTATCGATATCATCACGAATGGCCTTAAATCGGGCTTGGACATAGAAAAAGGTGGTGAGTTGGCAGAGAACCTTGCGGCCCTTTATGATTACATGGTTCAACGTTTAATGATTGCTAACTTGCATAATGATGCAAAAATTATCGACGAAGTTGAAACATTGCTTAATAGCATCTCTGATGCCTGGCGCCAGATTGGCCCTACACCGCAAGCGGTATAGAGCGGAGCAGCATAAATGACAACGCCTTTGCAACTGCTAAAGGATTATCAGCAGCTTCAGCTACTGAGCCGACATATATTGGCTCTGGCTAACAACGGCGTATGGGATGAAGTGGTCGAACAAGAGATTATCTACATCCAGTCGGTGGAGAATCTGAGCAAGATGCCGATTCCCGATAATCTGGACAGTGTGATGCAGTTGCAATTTCGCAAAATTTTGCGAGAACTCGTAGAAAGTGAAGCGCAAATAAAAGAGTTACTGCAAAAACGCATGGATGAGCTGAGTTCATTAATGCAAGCGTCAGTTAAGCAGCATAGTGTCAATGCAGCCTACGGTGAATTCTCACCCCAAGGTGTTATTCTTGGCAATATTAATCCTCAAGAGTGACGGTGCTAGGGCAATTTGCTGATATGCAAGAGCCTGTACACGAGATTGTGTAATTTGTACTAGCTCAGACCTGATCTGACAGTTACCGATTATTTATACAGGTGTCTGTCAGATTACATCTGGTTCAGATTCTTTTCTGCCCAGATCCGTTTTCCATCGAGTAAAGTGGCCATCGGCGTACGCCCGCAGC
>NZ_JAHWCO010000544.1:0-5634 GCF_020054415.1 Candidatus Symbiopectobacterium sp.
GATTTTGACCACCGATTAAAGCGGTTATATACGGTTTTCCACGGACCATATCGCTCAGGTAAATCACGCCATGGAGCACCTGAGCACAGAATCCAGAACATACCATTGATGATTTTACGATGTTCTGCCCATGGACGTCCGGCACGTGGTATTGCCGGTTCAGCAGGCAGTAAAGACTGGATGATCATCCATGCTTCATCGGGAAGGTCGTAGCGAGCCATAGTTCAATATACTGTGGAAACATACGGTTACTATAAATCAGGCAATTAAGAGACACAGCCTAGTAAAGGCGATAATCTTTCGTGCAGGTAGCGATCAGGGGAATCGCGCTCCCAACCGGAGCAAACGGATAAGCGCGATTGTAGAATCGGCTATCATCACGCTAAAGGCGCTATTAGCATTTTTGGCGCTGATCCGCATTTTCCTGACATCATGCTGGAAACGTAACTAAGGCCACCGGGTTACCGCACGGTGGCCTTTAATCGTTTATTGAATAATGGATGAAAGCAAACAGGGCGACGTCTTTCGACTGTCGCCCTGTTTCTCACTGTGTTACCAGCGTTTTTTGGCTGGGGTACGAGGATTCGAACCTCGGAATGGTGGAATCAGAATCCACTGCCTTACCGCTTGGCGATACCCCAAAAATGTGGTGGCTACGACGGGAATCGAACCTGTGACCCCAGCATTATGAGTGCTGTGCTCTAACCAGCTGAGCTACGTAGCCAAATAGTACATTAGTACATCTTGATTTTTTGCTTTTCAATAAAAACTTTTAACTTCAATCAAATAGCATAAATTACATGGCTGGGGTACCTGGATTCGAACCAGGGAATGCCGGTATCAAAAACCGGTGCCTTACCGCTTGGCTATACCCCAATACCCTAACATGCCTTGTTGCTTACAACCGTGAAGGAATGGTGCGGGAGGCGAGACTTGAACTCGCACACCTTACGGCGCCAGAACCTAAATCTGGTGCGTCTACCAATTTCGCCACTCCCGCAAGAAAAGATGGTGGCTACGACGGGAATCAAACGTGTGACCCCAGCATTATGAGTGCTGTGCTCTAACCAGCTGAGCTACGTAGCCATCTTTTCCGCGTCACCTTCATCGGCGTTGCGGGGCGCATTATGCGTAGTTGGCCGAATTGCGTCAACACATTTTTTCCCTAAAAACGCCTGTGACGGTTCGTTTGTTTGGGTTGTGAACAGTATGATGAGAAAAGCGACAATAAAACAGGTTTTCCTGCAACAAAATGAAAAAAAACGGGCCCATAAAGGGCCCTTTTTTATTCGAGTCAATCACAATAAGGCAATGTTCTATAACTGCTACGCTCAGTACGCTGATTGGTGAACGCCAACCGCACGACCTGATGGATCGTCCATCTTTTTGAAGGATTCATCCCATTCGATCGCTTTTGCCGAAGAACAGGCAACAGAAGTGCCTCCAGGCACGCATTCTGCGGCACTTGGTACCGGGAACAGCTCTTCGAAGATTTCACGGTACAGGTAGCCTTCTTTGGACGTTGGCATGTTGTACGGGAAACGGAAGTGGGCGGTTTCCAGTTGCTGATCAGAAACCTGTTTTGCCGCCACCTCTTTCAACGTGTCGATCCAGCTATACCCCACGCCATCAGAGAACTGCTCTTTCTGACGCCAAGCGACGCTGTGCGGCAGGTAGGATTCAAAACATTCACGCAGAATGTGTTTCTCCATTTTTCCGTTGCCGCACATTTTGTCCTGAGGGTTGATGCGCATTGCCACATCCAGGAATTTTTTATCTAGGAACGGCACACGCGCTTCCACGCCCCAGGCAGACATGGCCTTGTTGGCACGCGCGCAATCGTATTGATGCAGTGCGAGCAGTTTACGTACCGTTTCTTCGTGCAGTTCTTTGGCGTTAGGTGCTTTATGGAAGTACAGGTAACCACCGAACACTTCATCAGAACCTTCACCGGACAGCACCATTTTGATGCCCATCGCTTTGATTTTACGTGACATCAGATACATCGGGGTAGACGCACGAATGGTGGTTACGTCATAGGTTTCGATGTGATAAATCACATCGCGAATAGCATCCAGCCCTTCTTGCACGGTGAAGTGAATTTCGTGGTGCACGGTGCCCAAATGCTCGGCCACTTCTTGCGCGGCTTTCAGATCCGGCGCACCTTCCAGGCCAACGGCGAAAGAGTGCAGTTGGGGCCACCAGGCTTCGCTGCGCTCGTCGTCTTCCACACGGCGTGCGGCAAATTTATTGGTGATCGCGGAAATGACGGAAGAGTCCAGACCGCCAGAAAGCAGTACGCCGTAAGGCACATCGGACATCAGGTGGCTCTTCACCGATTCTTCCAATGCTTCACGCAGCGCTTCTTTGTCGGTTACGTTGTCTTTGACGGCATCGTAGTCGAACCAGTCACGACGGTAGTATTCGCGAATTTCTCCGTCTTTGCTCCACAGGTAGCTGCCTGCCGGGAATTCCTTGATGGTGCGACATACTGGCACCAGCGCTTTCATTTCCGAGGCAACGTACAGGTTGCCGTGTTCGTCGTAACCCATATATAGGGGGATAATGCCAAAATGGTCACGACCAATCAGGTAAGCGTCTTTTTCACTGTCATACAGGGCAAAAGCGAACATGCCGCGCAGGTCATCTAAGAATTCCGGCCCTTTTTCCTGGTACAGTGCCAGAATGACTTCGCAGTCAGAACCGGTCTGGAAGGCATAACGGTCGCCGTACTGCTGGCGCATTGCTTGATGGTTATAGATTTCACCGTTGACAGCCAGAATATGGGTGTGTGCCTGGTTGTAGAGCGGTTGTGCACCGGTGTTGACGTCAACGATGGAGAGACGTTCGTGGGCCAAAATCGCTTTTTCATTGGCATAAATACCAGACCAGTCAGGGCCGCGGTGGCGCATCATTCGAGACAACTCCAGCGCTTTTTTACGCAATTCAACCGGATCGGTTTTGATATCCAAAACACCAAAAATAGAACACATAAAGAACTCCCTCTTGCTCACCTGTCTGAAGTGAAATAACACGGTTAGGGCGTCAGCAACATTGAGTGGGACAATGCCACAACGGTTCGCGTTGCCTTCTGCTGTACCAATGACAATGATTTAACATCAAAATGCCACTTGAATTCAATATCATTTAATGAAAAAAGCCTTTGGCATGTTTTTTATTCAATGCGAAAGGCTCGTTTATGAAAAAATGATAATCAGTGTCGCTATTGAGGGCGAATTTTTGTAGATTTCATAATCCCGCAAACGACCACTATCAAGAGGGTTCCAGTAAATGCTGCAACAGCACACCGTTAAGCATGGCACGTTTTACCAGCGCGAAAGCCCCAATGGGAGAGAGGTGGTTCAATGTGGAGACTTCAATCGGCAGGTGCTGACGAAACTCTTTCAGTACCTGGGTGTTAACGCAGCGTTGAATAGCAGGCAGCAGAATTTTCTCGGCATCGGTGATCTCGCCCGCAATCACTACCTTTTGCGGATTGAACAGGTTGATGGCGATGGCAAGCGCTTTGCCTAAATATTTACCTGCATGCTCGAGCACATCTTGTGCCAGCGTATCACCCCGGTTAGCTGCTTTGCAGATGGCGGTGATGGTGCACTCTTCGCGTGTCAGTTTGCTGCTGTACCTTTGCGACAGAAGGTGAGCGACACGTTGCTCTATCGCACCGTTGGACACCACCGTTTCCAGACAGCCAAAGTTGCCGCAGTGGCAGAGTTCGCCAAGTGGGTCGATTTGAATATGCCCGATTTCGCCCACGTTGCCGTTGCTACCGAGGAATATTTGCCCGTTGACCAAAATGCCCGCCCCGGTGCCACGGTGAACGCGGACCAGAATAGAGTCTGGGTAGTCGTGAGTGGTACCAAAATAGTGTTCAGCCAGCGCCAGGCTCCGGATATCATGGCCGACAAAGCACGTGACCTTGAAGCGCTGTTGTAGCAACTGTACTAGCGGCCAGTTATCGACGCTAATATGCGGCATGTAATGCACAATTCCCGCCGAGGGATCGACCAAGCCGGGGAGCACGACAGAGATAGCTATCAGTTCCCGAATACGGCGTTGATTGATGGCGATAAAGTCGCCGATTGCGTCAAACAGCGAGGCTTCCAGCGTATCCTGTGTACTTTCTGTCAACGGGTAGTGAGCATCGCTCAGCGATTTACCCTGAAGATCGTAGAGCGAAATCGTTGTGCAGTGGCGGCCCAGACGCACTGCGATCGCGTGAAAAGGCCGTGTTTCACAGATGATGGAAATGGCACACCGTCCGCCGGTAGAGGCCTGTCGATCAACTTCTTTTATCAGCCCGCGTTCCAACAACTGACGCGTGATTTTCGTGACGCTGGCAGGGGCTAACTGACTGAATTCGGCTATCTGAATGCGGGAAATGGGGCCTTGTTGATCAATCAGACGATAGATAACGGCACTATTTAACTGTTTAACCAGATCAACATTCCCTATTTGTGCTTGTCCGCCTGTCGTCATTCTTGAACGCTCGCTTATCTTTTCGGCCTCGTTTTATATCCCCCTACCTCAGATAGCCTAAGCGTTTGCTACACGTGTTATCGCGTATAGACGCTATTGCCATTCACGAAGGTATGAAGGACGTGGTACCCATCATCAAATACTGTCAGGTTGGCGATTTTTCCACTTTCGATACTGCCTAACCGATCGTCCAGATGCATGGCGCGCGCTGGGTAAAGGGTTGCCATCCGCAGCGCTTCATCTAGCGCAATACCGACATGTTTCACGCTGTTTTTGACGGCATGATCATTGTCAGTGCCGAACCGCTCAGCGTACCGTTATCATCCACGCACAACCCATCACGGTAGTATATGGTTTTACCGCCAAAAGTGAACCTATCGATATCAGCACCTGCCGGGGCCGTGGCATCAGTGACCAGCACGAGTTTCTCACCTTTGATCCGTTTGTTGTTGCGGATATTGGCCCAATCAACGTGCATGCCGTCGGCAATGATGCCGCAGTAGATCTCTGGGGCGTCATAAATAGCGCCCACCAAACCCGGCTCGCGTCCGCTAATATACGACATGGCATTAAACAGGTGTGTGGTAAAGTGAATACCGGCAGCAAACCCGCGTTTCGCTTCCTACTAGGTGGCATTGGAATGCACGGCCGAAACCACAATCCCTGTCTGGCTAAGCTGTCGAATCATGGCGGGTGGCACCTTTTCCGGTGCCAGCGTGATTTTACCAACCACGCCCGCATTGGCGCAAAGACAGTCAACCAACTGTTGCTCTGGCGCACGGATCAGTCGGGCATCGTGCGTACCTTTTTTCACTACATTCAGCCACGGTCCTTCAATATGCAGGCCGAGTGCCTGATTGGCGTGTAACGTGAGATAAGCGCGCATGGTTTCAACAGCGTGCTTGATAAAGACATCACTGGAGGTGATAAGCGTAGGGAGAAAACTGGTGCAGCCAGAGCGGTGATTGGCCTGCTGCATGGTTTCTAGCGTGGCAAGGCTTTGTTGAATAATAGGGAATAATGCTGTTATGACAAGCCTGTTTTGGATTAAAATGCTGATCGCTCCGGGATGCATCACCACGCTCTGGATTTAACATACTGATTTTACGTCAAGGGAATCCGCAGCCTTTATGGCTA
>NZ_JAHWCO010000031.1:0-7504 GCF_020054415.1 Candidatus Symbiopectobacterium sp.
CACGCCTGTTTTGGATTAAAATGCTGATCGCTCCGGGATGCATCACCACGCTCTGGATTTAACATACTGATTTTACGTCAAGGGAATCCGCAGCCTTTATGGCTACGCAGCATAATATCTATTTATTCAACAAAGCCCCTGCACGCCGCACAGCGAGGAGAAGCGTATGCAAGCACAGGATCGGGCACACATCGAACAGTTTCTTGAAGCTATGTGGCTAGAACGAAACCTGGCTGACAACACGCTGACTTCTTACCGGCGAGATTTAACCGCACTGGCCGATTTGCTGGAGCGTGCCGACAGTGATTTATTGCAGGTGCAGGCGCTTGATCTGCAAGCTTATCTTGCAGAACGCGTGGAAGGGGGATACAAAGCGACCAGTTCAGCGCGTTTGCTGAGTGCCATGCGTCGCTTTTTTCAGTATTTATACCGGGAAAAACGGCGTAGTGACGACCCCAGCGCGGTGTTGTCTTCTCCCAAATTGCCCCAGCGCTTGCCCAAAGATCTCAGCGAAGCGCAGGTGAGTGCGTTGTTGCAAGCGCCCTGTGTGGATGAACCGCTTGAGCTGCGCGATAAAGCTATGCTTGAGGTGCTTTATGCCACGGGGCTACGCGTCTCGGAACTGGTGGGGCTGACCATTGCTGATGTCAGTTTACGCCAGGGCGTCGTGCGGGTGATTGGTAAAGGCAATAAAGAACGGCTGGTGCCGCTGGGGGAAGAGGCTATTTACTGGCTGGAGCGCTACCTCGAGCACGGCAGGCCCTGGCTGCTGAACGGACAAACGCTTGATGTGCTGTTTCCGAGCTCCAGGGCGCAGCAGATGACGCGCCAAACCTTTTGGCACCGTATCAAACACTATGCCGTGCTGGCATCCATTGACAGTGAGAAGCTTTCACCGCATGTTTTACGCCATGCATTCGCTACGCACTTGCTGAACCACGGTGCTGATTTGCGTGTCGTACAGATGTTATTGGGGCATAGCGATCTTTCAACAACGCAAATTTATACGCACGTTGCCACTGAACGGCTGAAGCAGTTGCATCAACAGCATCATCCGCGCGCCTGACATTGCAGGCGACATAAGGGCCAGACGGCTAAACGCGCCCTTTACAGGCGGAATACATCATGAACGGGACTGAATACGATGAAAAAAGGGCTAATGGCGCTTTCTTTACTGCTCGCGGCGACGAGTAGCGCAGTACACGCCGACGACGCGGCGATTAAACAGACACTGATCAAACTGGGAATTGAAAAGATGGATATCCAGCCTGCGCCCGTCGCTGGCCTTAAAACGGTGCTGACGGAAAGCGGCGTACTTTACGTAACGGAAGATGGTAAACATTTGCTGCAAGGGCAGCTCTACGCCGTGGATGGCGGCACGCCGGTGAACGTGACTAACCAGATTCTGAAAGGAAAACTGGATGCCTTGCAGGATCAAATGATCGTCTACAAAGCGACGCAGGAAAAACATGTGATTACTGTTTTCACCGATATCACCTGCGGTTACTGCCACAAACTGCATGAGCAGATGAAAGACTATAACGATCTGGGTATTACCGTTCGTTATCTGGCTTTCCCGCGTCAGGGGCTGAATTCGCCGACGGAAAAAGACATGCAGTCTATCTGGTGCACCGCTAACCGTAACAAAGCGTATGACGCCGCGTCGCGCGGTGAGGCTATCTCCCCGGCAACCTGCAAGACCAATATCGGTGCGCATTATGAACTCGGTATTCAGTTCGGTGTGCAAGGTACGCCAGCGATTGTGCTGGAGGACGGCACCGTGGTTCCGGGTTATCAGGCACCGAAAGAGATGTTAGCCATGCTGAACGCGCATCGTGCTGCGGCTAAGCGGGGCGCATAAATTGTCGTCAGGTTGCCCCATTAAAAGCGATAACGTGTAATGCACGCCGTCACGCAGTGGAATTGAAAATAAAGTGGAATTAAAAACCATACTCCGCCGGCGTCCGCTGGCGGAAGGCAGTGGACTTCCCGCAACGCTTCCTCCGTTACTACGCCGTCTGTACGCGCAGCGCGGCGTCACCGGGGGGCAGGAATTGGATCGCAGCCTGCGCGGCCTGCTCGATTATCGCATGCTCGATGGCATTGACGACGCGGTAGTGTTGTTGCAACAGGCGCTGACAGAACAACGGCGCATCGTCGTCGTCGGTGATTTTGACGCCGATGGCGCGACCAGCACCGCGCTTACCGTGCTGGCACTGCGCAGCATGGGCGGTAGCCAGGTGACCTATCTGGTGCCGAACCGTTTTGAAGATGGCTATGGCCTGAGCCCGGAAGTGGTGGTGCAGGCCGAGAAGCTGGGCGCAGAGCTGATCCTGACGGTGGATAACGGTATTTCATCCCATGCCGGCGTGGATGATGCGCACCATCGTGGTATTCAGGTGTTGGTGACTGACCATCACCTGCCGGGGGAAACGTTGCCCGCCGCTGATGCGATAATTAACCCCAATTTGCGCGACTGTGCCTTTCCTTCTAAATCGCTGGCCGGCGTCGGCGTGGCGTTTTACCTGATGATGGCGCTGTTTGTGCGTCTGCGCGACAGCGGCTGGTTTAGCCAAAAAGGATTGTCGGAACCAAAACTGGCGGAACTGCTCGATTTGGTGGCGCTAGGCACAGTGGCCGACGTGGTGCCACTCGATGCCAACAACCGTATACTGGTATCGCAAGGGCTGAATCGCATTCGTGCCGGTAAATGTCGCCCTGGCATTCGCGCCTTGTTGGAAATCGCCAACCGCGATGCCAGCCAACTGGTAGCCAGCGATCTGGGCTTTGCGATTGGACCACGCCTGAATGCGGCAGGGCGTTTGGATGATATGTCGATTGGCGTGGCGCTGCTGCTGTGCGATGACATAGTCGACGCGCGGATGCAGGCCAGCGATCTGGATGCGCTCAATCTGGCGCGGCGTGAAATCGAGCAAGAGATGCAGGCGGAAGCCATGCAACTGTGCGAAAAGCTGGAACACGGCCTTGAACAACTGCCGCTGGGATTGGCGATGTACCATCCCGAATGGCATCAGGGCGTGGTCGGTATTTTGGCATCACGGCTTAAAGAGCGTTTTCATCGACCAGTGATTGCGTTCGCACCAGCGGGCGAAGGGGGGCTCAAGGGGTCTGGCCGTTCAATACCCGGTCTGCACTTGCGCGATGCGCTGGAACGCCTAGATACTCGCTATCCGGGGCTGATGGTTAAATTTGGCGGTCACGCGATGGCGGCTGGACTATCGTTGGAAGAACATCAGTTTGATACCTTCCGTGAGCGCTTTGGTGAACTGGTCGGCGAGTGGCTGGATGAATCGCATCTGGAAGGGGTTATCTGGTCGGACGGTGAACTGATACAAACCGAACTGAATCTGGTGACGGCAGAGATGCTGCGCGATGCCGGACCGTGGGGACAAGAGTTTCCTGAACCCACGTTTGATGGGCGTTTTCGTATCTTGCAGCAGAAACTGTTGAAAGAGCGCCATTTGAAGCTGATGGTGGAGCCGGTTAATGGCGGGCCACTGCTGGACGGTATCGCGTTTAATGTGGATACCCGCTGCTGGCCCGACAGCAGCATTCGTGAGGCGGAACTGGCCTACCGCCTTGATGTTAACGAATTTCGCGGTAAACGCAGCGTGCAATTGTTGATACAGCATTTGTGGCCGGTGTAGCGAGTCATCGCTCGTAGGGGTAAAATTGCGCCAGACGGCTGTAAACCTGGTGTATATTCCGCTAGAATCGTCCGTTTATATCCATTTTTTTCTCCGTCGTTTGACGGCTAATGTAAGACGCTAATCATGTTTGAAATTAATCCGGTAAAAACCCGCATTCAGGACCTGTCTGACCGGACAGCTGTTCTGAGGGGGTATCTTTGACTATGATGCCAAGAAAGAACGCATGGAAGAAGTAAACGCCGAGCTGGAACAGCCCGACGTCTGGAATGAACCTGAGCGTGCACAAGCGCTGGGCAAAGAGCGCTCCTCGCTGGAAGCGATCGTCGATACCATCGATCAGATGAAACAGGGACTGGAAGACGTTTCCGGCCTGCTCGAACTGGCGGTGGAAGAGGACGACGAAGAGACGTTCAACGACACCATCATTGAAGTGGACGCGCTGGAAGCCAAGCTGGCACAGCTCGAGTTCCGCCGCATGTTCTCCGGCGAATACGACAGCGCCAACTGCTACCTCGATATTCAATCCGGCTCCGGCGGCACGGAAGCACAAGACTGGGCCAGCATGCTGCTGCGCATGTACCTGCGTTGGGCAGAGAGCAAAGGCTTCAAGACCGAAGTGATTGAAGAGTCTGAAGGGGAAGTCGCGGGTCTCAAATCGGCTACCATCAAGATTATCGGTGACTACGCGTTTGGCTGGTTGCGCACCGAGACGGGCGTGCACCGTTTGGTGCGTAAGAGCCCGTTTGACTCCGGTGGTCGCCGCCATACTTCATTCAGTTCCGCGTTTGTGTATCCGGAAGTGGATGACGATATTGATATCGAAATCAACCCGGCAGATCTGCGTATTGATGTATATCGCGCCTCCGGTGCCGGTGGACAGCACGTTAACCGTACCGAATCTGCGGTGCGTATTACCCATATACCCACCAGTATTGTTACCCAGTGTCAGAACGACCGTTCCCAGCACAAGAACAAAGATCAGGCGATGAAACAGCTGAAAGCGAAGCTGTATGAGTTTGAGATGCAAAAGAAAAACGCTGAGAAGCAGGTGCTGGAAGATAACAAGTCCGATATCGGTTGGGGCAGCCAGATTCGTTCCTACGTACTGGATGATTCCCGAATCAAAGACCTGCGCACCGGGGTGGAAACGCGTAATACCCAGGCTGTGCTGGATGGCTATCTGGACCGATTTATTGAAGCAAGTTTAAAAGCGGGGTTATAACAAGTCACATGGCTGAGTCACAATCACAGGGTGCCGATCAGGCGCTGGATCTGAACAAAGAATTGAAAGCGCGCCGCGAAAAGCTCTCGGCGCTGCGTGAACACGGTATCGCTTTTCCTAATGATTTCCGCCGTGATTCTACTTCTGATGCGCTGCACGCGGCTTACGACGATAAAGAAAACGAAGAGCTGGAAGCGCTGGGCATCGAAGTGGTCGTGGCGGGTCGTATGATGACGCGCCGCATCATGGGTAAAGCCTCGTTCGTGACGTTACAGGATGTGGGTGGCCGCATTCAGCTGTACGTGGCGCGTGACGATCTGGCGGAAGGCATCTACAACGAACAGTTCAAAAAATGGGATCTGGGCGATATTCTGGGCGCGCGCGGCAAGGTGTTCAAAACCAAGACCGGTGAGCTTTCCATCCATTGTACTGAACTGCGTTTGCTGACCAAGGCGCTGCGCCCGCTACCGGACAAATTCCACGGTCTGGCGGATCAGGAAACCCGTTATCGCCAACGCTATCTGGATCTGATCGCCAACGACGAATCGCGCAATACGTTCCGTGTGCGTTCGCAGATCATGTCTGGTATCCGCCGTTTCATGGCGGAGCACGGGTTTATGGAAGTTGAAACACCGATGATGCAGGTGATCCCCGGCGGTGCTTCCGCGCGTCCTTTTGTGACTCACCATAATGCGCTGGATATTGACATGTATCTGCGTATTGCGCCGGAACTGTACCTGAAGCGTCTTGTGGTTGGTGGTTTTGAACGCGTGTTCGAAATCAACCGTAACTTCCGTAACGAAGGGGTTTCGCCGCGTCATAACCCGGAATTTACCATGATGGAACTTTATATGGCCTATGCCGATTATAAAGATCTCATCGAGTTGACCGAGAGCCTGTTCCGTACCCTGACGCAAGACGTTCTGGGCAGCACCACAGTGCCTTATGGCGATCAAACGTTTGATTTTGGTAAACCGTTTGAGAAGCTGACCATGCGCGAGGCTATCTGCAAATATCGTCCGGAAACCAACGTGGCGGATCTGGACGACTTCGATAAAGCGTCTGCCATTGCAACGTCTCTGGGGATCAAGATCGAAAAAGGCTGGGGTCTGGGCCGTATCGTGACCGATATCTTCGAAGAAACCGCAGAAGCGAATCTGATCCAACCGACCTTTATCACCGAATATCCTGCGGAAGTTTCACCGTTTGCGCGTCGTAATGATGAAAACCAGGAAATCACTGACCGTTTTGAGTTCTTCATCGGTGGACGTGAAATTGGTAACGGCTTCTCCGAGTTGAACGACGCAGAAGATCAGGCAGAGCGCTTTGCCGATCAGGTACGCGCAAAGGATGCCGGCGACGACGAAGCCATGTTCTACGACGAAGACTACGTCACCGCGTTGGAACACGGTCTGCCGCCAACGGCGGGCCTGGGCATTGGCATCGACCGTATGGTGATGCTGTTTACCAACAGCCACACCATTCGTGACGTGATCCTGTTCCCGGCGATGCGTCCGCAGAAGTAAACGTCTTCGAACGACTGACGCATAATGAACCCCATGCAAGCATGGGGTTCATTATGCGTTGTCATCCCGCGAGCCATGCTGGTAAATCCACAGAGAAAAATGCTACCGTCACGCCTCTGTTTCGGGGGGAAGTGGCTCCATGATCACCTATCGTGATGGCTGGTTTGAACTGGCGTTGTTAGAAAATACCGGCGTATTTCCCCGCCATACCCATGATGAATATGTGATTAGCGCCAATCTTAACGGCGTGGAGCATGTCTGGCTGGATGGCAACACTTTTGATGTCGATCCCCAGATGGTGACCACCTACAATCCGCATCAGCTACAAAGCGGTGATAACAGCGATGGTCGCTGGCAATGTGCTTCGCTCTACGTACAACCCGGCGCTTTTGAGCATTTCTTTGGTCGTGCCTTTCGGTTTGCACAAGGTGTGCAACAGGCTCCCGTTCTGGCGCAGCAGTTGAAAATATTGGCAAACCACAGCGATGAGCAGAGCGATGGCGCGATGTATCAGGAGAGGCTGGTGCTGCTATTGGCAGCATTGATGGACAACGATATGGGTAGCCCTGCGCCGTTGAAGATGGTCAGCGAGGGCAGCAGGGTAAAACGCATCAAGGCGCGTTTGCTCGATTGCCTGGCAGAACCGCCCAATCTGGATACGTTGGCGCGCGATGAACACATCACCGTGGCGCATCTGGTGCGTAGCTTTCATCAGGAAGCCGGTATGCCGCCGCTGGCTTGGCTGATGCAGCGCCGTATTGGCAAAGCGCGTGAGCTGCTGCGTCAGGGCATGAGTATCAGTGAGGTTGCCCTTAGTCTGGGTTTTGCCGATCAGGCACACTTCACCAAAACCTTCAACCGCTTTAACGCCATGACGCCGGGGCGTTTTCAGCGTATCAATTTCTGACAATACGTCCTGTCATTGACCCCGTAAACTTGCGTTCATTATTTGTACTAGCTCAGACCTGATCTGACAGTTACCGATTATTTATACAGGTGTCTGTCAGATTACATCTGGTTCAGATTCTTTTCTGCCCAGATCCGTTTTCCATCGAGTAAAGTGGCCATCGGCGTACGCCCGCAGC
>NZ_JAHWCO010000397.1:0-6944 GCF_020054415.1 Candidatus Symbiopectobacterium sp.
CATAAAGGCTGCGGATTCCCTTGACGTAAAATCAGTATGTTAAATCCAGAGCGTGGTGATGCATCCCGGAGCGATCAGCATTTTAATCCAAAACAGGCGTGTCATAACAGCATTATTCCCTATTATTCAACAAAGCCCAAAAAGGGTTAACTGTTCCAATTAATATCGGAAGTTACCCTACCGGATTAAGGAAATTTCGATTCAGTGAGGAAGTTATGATAAAAAGGGAACCAGACAAAGAGAAGGTGGTGCGTGCAACATGGGCAAAGTAACGCGAGAAGCGCAGTGCCAAATCAAGAACGCGGAGACAAAAGAGACCGCACAAGGAGCAGGTTGCCCTTATTGGTTGCTGACTGAGGTCAATGCATTTCATTTTCTTGTCTTACGCTCTGCCAAGTAGGAACTGTTATCATGCCTGCGAGTCTGCTTCGCTACCTTACCTTGTTCGCCCTGTTGCTACTGCTGACAACCGGCACGCTGAGCTACAATATCGTGAACAACTGGTTGGCAGAGAAGAAATCTACGCTCAACACCCTCGCGCTTGGGGTGCAAAAGCGTATCGATACCTACCGCTTTTTCACTTACCAAATATATAGCAATCTGAACAACGCCGCCGCCGCTGACGGAGAAGACAGCGTCAATGCCATCAGTCTGCTGCCGGATGTGTTCTATGTGGAAAAAAACGGCCAGAAAACCGATGCGCTTATCTTTGGTCAGCACGATAAATCAACACTGAGCGCGGTGCGCAAGATTTCACGTTATCTCGATATCCTGTGGGGTGCCGAGAGCGATATCTACTTCATGTACTACCTCAACGGTGTAGATAACAGCCTGAGCATGATTTCCACGCAGATACTGAAAGACATTTCCGCACAGTTTCGCGGCAGCTATATCACCGCGATAGCCGAAGCCCGACGCACGGATATGCTGCAACAGTCAAACGCGCTTGATGAACGCGAGAGCTTCTCTCCCATCCGCAAGCTGCGCTTTTATAATGACTACTATTTTACACTGCGCACCACCTTAAACCAGCCGGGCCATCTGGCGACCATCATTGCCTTTGATTTGCCCATCAACGATCTAATCCCACATACGCTGTCGCGCGACAATTTCATCCTGCGCTCGAACACCATGGGAACCAGCAGTGAAGCATTTATCAATAACGAGGATACGACCCGCGTTCAGCTAAACGGTTCGCTGTTAGAGGTGGCTGCACCGCTGGTTAACGCGCCGGTGAATATCGTTTACCAGTTACCTCTGCGGCAATTCGCTGCCGATATGGCGCGTAATAATATCTGGTTGCTGCTGCTAAATCTGGCGCTGCTGGCGCTAACCCTGACTGGGTTCTACCTGTGGCGTCAACCCAACCGCGATGCACGCGACGATCCGTCACCGCGCTTGCGGAAACAGCAGGCGCTTTATCAGGAGATCGTTAAACGCGTTCCGATTGGTATTCTGGTTTATGATTTTTCTGCCAACCGCGTGGTGGTACAAAACGCCATTGCCGAGCATCTGTTGCCCCACCTGAGTTTGGAGAAAATCGCCGCGATGGCGCGCGAGCATCAGGGCGTAGTGCAGGCAACCATTAACAACGAGATGTACGAGATTTTGCAGTTCAGCCACCCGCAGATGCCAGAGCACAATCTGTTTCTGATTCGCGAGCAGGATAAAGAAATCCTGGTGCATAAGAAGATGCAATTGGCGCAGCGCGAATATGACAAAAACGTGCTGGCGCGCCAACGGCTATTAACCAATCTTCGTCAGGAGCTGCATACGCCAATGCAGGCTTTACAGAGACATTTGCTGTCCCTAGCACAAACAGCGGATGACGATATTCGCACCAGATTATTACGTAAAGCCTCAGATGAAGCGGCACAAACGATCGCGCTACTGGATAATATTGCACTCCATGACCGGCTCGGCAGTGACACATGGCAACAGGACGTGGTGCCCTTTTCTCCCCTTGCGATGATGGATAGCTTGCTGCTTGCGAGTCTGCCGCGTCTTTCCCAAAAAGGGCTGCACCTGTTTCATCACTACCGCTTAGAACCACAACGTTTGTATGTGGGCGACATGACCATGCTGCGAAAAGCGCTGCTGCTGCTGCTCGATTACGCCATCACCAATACGGATTACGGCAAGATAACGCTCACGCTGGAAGCAGATGCCGAGCAGGCGGACAAACTCGCTATCCTGCTCAGCGATACTGGCACCCGCATGTCAGTGGCAGAACTGGATAATCTGCGCCACCCCTGGCTAACGGTGCCATCGGCGGATCGCTCCCAACAAAATTCTGGATTTGCACTGTTCTTGTGCCATCAACTCGCGCGTAAGCTTGGCGGCGAGCTGAGTATCTCCTGTAAACAAGATCTCGGCACGCACTATCAGTTGACGGTCACGTTGCCCGCCAGCACCAACAGCGTAGATGAAGACGAAAAACTGCTGGAAGACATGACGGTGCTGTTAGACATCACAGCCAATGAGGTACGTCTTATCGTGCAGCACCTGCTCTGTAGTTGGGGGGCCGAATGTGTCAACGCCGATGAGCGCCAGATGCCCCAAGAGTTCGATCTGCGTATTGTCGATGACGAAGCAAAAATGGCGGATAACACGCTGCTGGTGAACGGTGAGGATACCCAAGTGACCTTACTGGCGCAGCGTCGATTACGTACCAATTTTAATATCAGTCAGCTGCTGCAAGATGCAGTATTGACCTTGATTGAGCAACAATTTGAGGTCGCTACGCAGGATGCTGCGCCGACGGATATTCACGAATACGCCCGGCAACTAAAAGCCAGCGACTATTTTTCGCTGTTCGTTGAAACGGTACCCGACGACATTGTCAAACTGTATACTGATGCAGAAACAGGCGACTTTTCAACGCTGGCACAAACGGCGCATCGACTTAAGGGGGTGTTTGCTATGCTAAACTTGCGCCCTGGCAAACAATTGTGTGAACAACTTGAGCGGCATATTACCGAACAGGCGAGTGAAGAAATCAAACACGATATTGATGAGATCGACGAACTTGTCCGTGTATTATTGCAGCCTAATGGCCAACAAGACGAGTAAATAAAACGATGAGTAATTTAAACGTAATTATCGCTGACGACCATCCGATTGTCCTTTTTGGCATTAAAAAATCGCTTGAACAAATTGAGTGGGTTAACGTGGTGGGCGAGTTTGAAGATTCAACATCGCTGATCAATCACCTGCCGAAATTGGATGCCAACGTTTTAATTACCGATTTATCCATGCCAGGCGATAGATACGGTGATGGCATCACGCTGATCAAATACATCAAACGCCATTTCCCCCATCTGGCGATCATTGTGCTGACAATGAATAACAACCTCGCCATTTTAAGCGCGGTGTTGGATCTTGATATCGAAGGTATTGTATTGAAGCAAGGGGCACCGACCGATTTGCCCAAAGCGCTGGCTGCCTTGCAAAAGGGCAAGAAATTCACACCGGATAGCGTTGCCAAGGTGCTGGAAAAAATCAGCGCCAGCGGTTACGGCGACAAGCGCCTGTCACCGAAAGAGAGCGAAGTGCTGCGCCTGTTTGCAGAAGGCTTTCTGGTGACGGAAATTGCTAAAAAGCTGAACCGCAGCATCAAAACCATCAGTAGCCAGAAAAAATCTGCCATGACCAAGCTGGGTGTTGATAACGATATTGCCTTGCTGAAATACCTCTCTTCCATCAACGGAGCCGAACCGGAAGAAAGTGCGTAAGCGCTGAGTTTTCACTTTCACGCGCTTACCCCGTCGTTCCTGCTGACCCAGGAACGACGAACGTTACCACTAACACTCCTACGTTGCGCTACTCCTCTGTTCACGCACTTGAAGACTGTACTGCGCCAAACACTGTTGCAGTACATCCAGCGTAACCGGTTTCGATAAACAGTTGTCCATCCCCGCCGACAAACAACGTTGTCGTTCTTCCGCGAGTGCGTTGGCGGTGACGCCAATCACGGGCGCTTCCCAGCGTTGCGCGCGCAGGGTGCGCGTCAGCGTATAGCCATCCATATTCGGCATGTTGACATCGGTCAGCACAATATCAGCCGTTTGCTTTGCCAGCGTGCTTAACGCATCCACGCCGTCATTAGCGGTAACGACCTGATAACCCAACGATCCAAGCTGATCGGCGAGCAAACGACGGTTGATCGGATGATCGTCCACCACCAGAATCAATATATCGCTATTGTCCACCAGGTTATAGTGCGTTTGGGCAAGTGTACTCGGCACGGCCAGCGCCCCCTCTTCTCCGTCTTTGTTACGGCACAGGCGTTCCAGCAGCGCCGGTAAATCCGGCAATCCGGCGGTGCTGATGACCAAGCGCCCTGCCTCACTCTCCTGAGCGCTGCCGATGTGCACGTGACTAAACAGCACGCTCCAGCGCGAAAGCGGCGGAGTAGCCTGTGGATAATCGCTGATGACGATGTCGTCCTCATGAACAGTCTGGTCAGAATAATGGGCCGCAGAGAGACCATATTGTTGCAGTAAACTGAGCGCGTTGTGCTCAAGACTGGCATTACGCATCCTCAGCCAGCAGATTTTCTGCCTGAGCGCATCGCTGACCGTCGGGACGTCGTAATGTGCCTGATAGAGCGGAATACGAATGCCAAACTGACTGCCCAGCCCGGGTTCCGATATCAGTGACATGTCGCCATCCATCAGGTTTACCAGCTTTTCACAGATGGCTAATCCCAACCCGGTCCCTTGAAAATGGCGCTGAACGCCGCTACCCGCCTGGAAAAACGGATCGAACAGCTTGAGCGCCTCGCGAGGGTTAATCCCCACGCCAGTATCCCGTACCCAAAATTCGAGATAGCCGTCGGTGCAACACACCTGAAAGATAATGCAGCCGGTATCGGTAAATTTAATCGCATTGCTCACCAGATTAGAGAGCACCTGCTGCAAACGTACCGGATCACCCGACAACGTTGCCGGCACCGACGGATCGATAAAGCAGTAGAGCGTCAGATTTTTTCGCACCACCAGCGGCAGATAGTTGCTGGTGATGTGGCGGACCACTTCCTGTGGGGTAAAAATAGCGGGTTCGATTTTAAGCTGTTCAGACTCTATCTTGGAAAAGTCGAGAATATCGCTGATGATTTTGAGCAGCAGTGCCGAGGAGTTCTTCATCGCTGCCGCCAATCGATTCGCATCTTTCGACAGGCTTTTGGTACGGAGTAAATCCAGATTACCGATAATCCCGTACAGCGGCGTGCGCAGTTCATGGCTAACTGTGGCCAAAAACATCGATTTAGACTGGCTCGCCTGTTCAGCCGCATTGGCCATTTCTTGCAGAGACTCTTCCATCTTGACCCGCGCGCTCACATCGGAGAGCACGCAAATAGCCACATTTTCATTACGATAGCGAGAATGAACGAAACTGATTTGCAAGTGATGGTTCCTGCTGGTAACCACATCGACATATTTTGATTGCTGTTCACAGATAATGCGCGTGATCTTGAGCCGGTCTTCATGGGTTAACAAATTCAGGTAGTTATGCGCCAGTTCGTTGCTAAGCAGGTTAGTGCCGTCGCTGATGCGCAAAATACAGATGCCTACCGGCGCAGAGGCCACGATTTTACGGTTAAACTGCTCGTTCTCTTCCAACTGAAAGGCGTTAATTTGCGCGGGCAGAAACATCTTGCGTTCGAATGTCCAGGCGAGAATAAACAGCACCAGCGCAGAGAGCAGGTTTAACAACACGATATTGATAATCAGCGCGTTTAACTGCGAGAGCAGCACGCTGAACGGCATAAAATAGACGATATTAAAGGTAGTTGGCGGTAAGGCTTTCTTTAGGATAATTTCGTCGTAACCGTCCACATAACCAAAATAGGTGCGATCGTTCGGGTAGCTGGACGTCATAGAGCCATTGCGCTCTTTATCGGTAAATTGCAGCAACGGCTGATTGAACTGATCGAGCAGCTTGGCACCGACCGTAAATTTGCCTGCGGCAACAAAATCATCCAGACGGATGGTTTGCTCTATGCCCATCAGGGTTTCCAGACGATCCCCTTTATAAATCGGTGTAATGGCATACAGATAGCCGATATCGGGATCGGAGGCCGGGGTTATCCAATACACCGTTTCATCGCGCCATTCGCCTTGCGTCGCATGCTTTTTATCGGCAAAACGTTCTTGCAGGTTCTGCAACAAATTATCGCGATCCAGTGCCTGATTGCGGATACCGAAATCCATCATGCACTGCCAGGCACCATCGACAAAAAACACCCGGTTCAGATCATATAACGTGGAGAAGTTATCCTGCCAATCGGTAAAAAAAGCGCTGACGGAATCCAACTGCCCTTTTTGGGTCTGATAGATAGCCTGACAGTCTGCACCTGCGGTTAAGGGATAGAGCGAAAGCAGCGGTGTACGCAGGGTATTTGCGGAAGACGGCGTAGCGTGCGCGGGCGCCGTATTGACACGGCTGACAGCTACATAGCGTAATTCCCGCACGATGTCCGTGGTGCGACGAATATACTCCTGCGACTGATCGTAGCTCTGGTTATATTCCAGGCGCAACTCAGCTTCTTTATCGTTGAGCACCTTGCTGAAATAGAAGATGGAAATCAGCGCCCCCAGCATCCATAACATCATCGCCAGCACCCTGAACGGGTAGCGGGAAATTTTCAGCGTCGTGTGAAATGAAGCGAGGTATTTCAAATTTATTCCATCAAGTAGGTAAATGGTTGCAGGGGAAAGGCGTGTCGATACAGTACCGAGAGCGCATAAAAAAAGCCAGCATCTGAGGTGCTGGCTTTTGTTTCATTGGTGTAGCATGCGATTATTTGTACTAGCTCAGACCTGATCTGACAGTTACCGATTATTTATACAGGTGTCTGTCAGATTACATCTGGTTCAGATTCTTTTCTGCCCAGATCCGTTTTCCATCGAGTAAAGTGGCCATCGGCGTACGCCCGCAGC
>NZ_JAHWCO010000221.1:0-1412 GCF_020054415.1 Candidatus Symbiopectobacterium sp.
GTCATCTAAGTCTGAGAGACTACGATGCTCAGGTGGGTGAAGCCATGGCCATGGTCAAAGCGCTTAACCGGATCACGCTATTAGGAATGCCGAACAGTATCCGCATCACGTAACAATCGACCCGTATGGGGCGCAGTCGTTACAAGTTCTGATTTATTCAACAAAGCCCATAAGTAAGGCAAATAACAGCGCAATGGAGAAGTGGCTACGCAGCACAAAAATCGAAAAATAAGAGAGCGCGACATAAAACAAAATAATCAGTAGTGCACCGTGCCAGCCTTTCAGTGAAAAAGCTTCAATGACATCGTTATGAATATGCACATTCAGGTAACCCAGCGCCCCCTTCATGGCTGGTGTCTGCTGTGCGAAGGCGGTGATATGTGCCGCGCGCTGTTCGGCGGATTGTCCGAACGGCGCAACAAGCCCTGCGTCCATGCAGGATTGCACCATGGCAAACCGTGCGCCTACCGAGGTTTGACTGTTACTCTGGCTGTAGCTGCGCATGTCATTGATCAAATCGTTGGCGTGTTTATGGATTGTGTCGTGGAACAGCGCAATGCAGAGCGTTAGCGTTACGAGGGAGCCCAGCACGCCCTTAAGCAATTTACGTTTATTGTGACGTACTTCTGATAACAGGATCATCGCCCCAATCAGGGGATAAACAAAAATGGCCGCCCGTGTCTGGGTCAGGATGATGGCACTGGTTACCAGCAAGAAATGGAGTAAATAGAGATAATATTTATAGCGCACAGTGAGCGTGAGTAATGCCTGTGCACTCAAGGCACCGATAAACGTCATAAAATAGGCTGCGCTGGTTGCCGGACCAAAGATCAGGCTCACACGGTGCATGTCGTGAAAAACGGACTGAAACAGCGGCTTTGTTGAATAAATAGATTTTATGCCGGCAGCCCAGCGAAACGACGGATCCTCGCAACGTAAAATCATGCAGTTAGGCCTCATGAGAAAAGTGTACACCTGAGATGACAAGCATTTTCAACCAAAACTTGCATGGAAAAACAGCATGATTACCTATTATTCAACAAAGCCTGAAACAGCACATAAGCCAGCGTCATGATGCAAACTGCCAAGGAGCCAACTTGCAGGATAGGTTGGTTTTTATGTGGTAAGTGGCATGCGGCTAACAGAATAAATGCACCGAGAATCGCGGCATGCCCGGCGGTGCGATAGGCGGAGTAAACATCGGTAAAACGTGTGTCGGGGTGGTAGTAAAGTGAAAACCAGACAAGGTTGAGACAACCCGTCAGCGGCTATTGTTGAATAATAGGGAATAATGCTGTTGTGACACGCCTGTTTTGGATTAAAATGCTGATCGCTCCGGGATGCATCACCACGCTCTGGATTTAACATACTGATTTTACGTCAAGGGAATCCGCAGCCTTTATGTCTACGCA
>NZ_JAHWCO010000377.1:0-4942 GCF_020054415.1 Candidatus Symbiopectobacterium sp.
CAGCCCAGTGAAACAACGGCTCCTCGCAACGTAAAATCATGCAGTTAGGCCTCATGAGAAAAGTGTACACCTGAGATGACAAGCATTTTCAACCAAAACTGGCATGGAAAAACAGCATGATTACCTATTATTCAACAAAGCCCAAACAATGGCATATGCACATTTTGCCCCAAATCACCTACTGGATGCTGTTAAATTTAATCCATTATCTACACTGGAGTAAGACAGAAGAAGATCCACAAATTGCCCCAAACATGGACGCAGTGCGCAGTAAAGTCACGCAATTAAACGCTATTATCGCTTTGTTTTTTAAGTAATTTATTGTTTTTAAATCATTTTAAAAGGGGCCGATTGCCCCTTTTTGCTGTCTGCGAGTCGGCAATCTTCTTAGATTTAAAAAACTGAATAGGCTCAAAGAATATAACGCGAGAGCATAAATTATCGCGAAACAATATTTTTGCCACCACCCCCCTATCCTCTATTGTCACTCCATGTTGTGAGCACATTGCCCGCACCACGCCAAACACACTACACAAATTACGAAAAATGTTGAGGGAGTGATAATGATGTCAATACGTCGTCTGGGAGTATCTCTTGCGGCAGCAACGGTATTATTTGTGGGCGCTGCGTCTGCGGCAACGGAATTGTTGAACGTGTCTTATGACCCAACGCGTGAGCTGTATCAGGAGTATAACGCTGCCTTCATTAAGCACTGGAAAGAAACCACGGGTGAAACACTTTCCATTAAAAACTCCCACGGTGGCTCCGGCAAACAGGCGCGTTCGGTCATCGATGGTTTGCAGGCGGACGTGGTGACGCTGGCGCTGGCGGGCGATATCGATGCCCTGAATCTCAATCAGCCGCTGATCGATCCCAAGTGGCAGGCACGCCTGCCGGATAACAGTACGCCTTACACTTCTACCATCGTGTTCCTGGTGCGAAAAGGTAACCCGAAAAACATCAAGGACTGGGGCGATCTAGTGAAACCGGGCGTAGAAGTGATCACACCTAACCCGAAAACCTCCGGCGGTGCGCGTTGGAACTTCCTGGCGGCCTGGGCTTATGCCAAGCATCTGCCGGGTGGAAGTGATGAAAGCGCACTGAAATTTGTGACTGAACTTTATCTCCATGCGCCGGTATTAGATACCGGTGCGCGCGGCGCCACTATCAGTTTCGTACAACGAAAACTGGGCGATGTGTTGCTGGCGTGGGAAAACGAAGCCTATCTTTCACTGAAAGAGCAAGGCGGCGATCAGTTGGAAATCGTCACGCCGTCGCTGTCTATTCTGGCAGAGCCGCCGGTTGCCGTTGTGGACAAAGTGGTTGAGCGCAAAGGCACACAAAAACAGGCTGAAGCCTACCTGAAATACCTTTACAGCGACGATGCGCAGCGCATTATCGGTAAGAACTTCTACCGCCCGCGCAATGCCAATATTGCTGAAGAATTCAAAGGTCAATTCGCACCGGTGAAACTGGTGACCATCGATGAAGAGTTTGGCGGCTGGACCAAAGTGCAGGACCAATACTTTAACGATGGTGGCGTTTTTTACAAAATTTTCAATGAAATCAATAAATAATTTTTAAAACGCCTACTTGCTGGCCGCTACGTTGATAGCGGCTTTGCCATGTGGATGGGCTGGTTCACTGAACTATTGCATTAAGAAAGGCTTGGTATGTCACGACGCATTTCTCCCGTCATTCCTGGTTTTGGCCTCACCTTAGGGTTTAGCCTCAGCTACTTGAGTTTGATTGTGTTGATCCCGTTGGCGGGCATGTTTGTCTACGCCAGTCAGTTTACACTTACGCAATTCTGGACGTTGATCACCAGTCGTCAGGTGTTGTTTTCGCTGCAACTCTCTTTTGGCACGGCGCTGGCGGCGGCTTTTGTCAATGGCATTCTGGGAACCTTACTGGCCTGGGTGTTGGTGCGCTATCAGTTTCCGGGGCGCAAAGTGATCGATGCCATGATCGACATGCCTTTTGCGCTGCCTGCTGCGGTGGCAGGGATTGTACTTACGGCGCTGTATGCGCCAAATGGGCTGATTGGAGGACTGTTTCCTTTCAAGATTGCCTACACCAGCCTAGGTATCACGCTGGCGTTGATCTTTGTCACACTGCCCTTTGTGGTAAGAACGCTACAACCGGTGCTGGCTGATATTCCTCGGGAAGTGGAAGAAGCGGCAGCCTGTCTGGGGGCAAAACCGGTTCAGGTGTTTTGGCATGTATTGCTGCCCGCTCTGCTGCCCGCCTGGCTGACGGGTTTTGCACTGGCGTTTGCACGCGGAGTAGGGGAGTACGGCTCGGTGGTGTTCATTGCAGGCAATATTCCCTTTAAAACTGAAATACTGCCTCTGCTGATCGTCTCCAAGCTCGATCAGTATGACTACAAAGGTGCCACCGGTATCGGCGTATTTATGCTGTTGGTCTCTTTCATTATGTTGCTGCTGATTAACCTGTTGCTGCGTCGTATTCAGCCCAAACTGTAAGGCGGTGACAATGGAACAAATAATTGCTACCGCAGCGCGTACTCCCAAGAGAAAAAAACGTGCAACGACCTATTACGTGCTGGTGACGCTGGCTTGGCTGGTGTTTCTTCTGGTTCTGGTATTGCCGCTATTGATGGTACTGACGCAGGGATTGGCGAAAGGCGTAGGGGCGTTTTGGCAGGCGATTTCGGAACCGGATGCGATTTCAGCGCTGAAACTGACGCTACTGGCGACGGCTATCTCTGTACCGCTTAATGTGGTGTTCGGATTGGCGACCGCCTGGAGCGTGACTAAATTTGAATTTCGCGGCAAAAGCTTGCTGTTAGCACTGATTGACTTGCCCTTCTCTGTATCTCCGGTGGTAGTGGGGTTGATGTATGTGCTGCTGTTTGGCGCACAAAGCTATTTTTACCCTTTCCTGACCGCGCACCATCTTGAAATTGTTTATGCCGTGCCGGGTATCGTTCTGGCAACCATTTTTGTCACCTTGCCCTATGTGGCGCGCGAGCTGATTCCTTTGATGGAACAGCAGGGCACTCAGGGGGAGGAGGCTGCCCGTTTGCTAGGTGCCAACGGCTGGCAGATGTTCTGGTATATCACGCTGCCCAATGTGAAATGGGCGTTGATTTACGGTGTGGTGCTCTGTACGGCGCGTGCCATGGGTGAGTTTGGTGCGGTGTCCGTGGTCTCTGGCCATATTCGTGGTTTGACCAACACCTTACCGTTGCACATTGAGATCCTTTACAACGAATACAACATTGTAGCGGCCTTTAGCGTGGCGATTTTGTTGCTGCTGATGTCGTTAGTGGTATTGCTGCTGCGCCAATGGAGCGAAGGGCGTTTGGCAAAACAGGTTGAGAAACACCAACAGGAGCTAGCTCAAAATGAGCATTGATATTCGTAATATAAACAAACAGTTTGGACAGTTACGGGCCTTGAATGAAATTAATCTGTCAATCAACAGCGGCGAGCTGGTGGCTCTGCTGGGGCCATCAGGCTGTGGCAAAACGACCTTGTTGCGTATTATTGCTGGTTTGGAAAAGTCGGATAGCGGGCAGATTGTTTTTCACGGTGAAGATGTGTCGGTGCACGATGTGCGCGATCGCAATATTGGCTTTGTGTTCCAGCACTATGCGCTGTTTCGCCATATGACCGTGTTTGACAACGTGGCGTTTGGGCTGCGTATGAAACCGCGCAGTATCCGCCCTTCCAAGCGCGATATTGAAGCGAAAGTGCACGAGTTGCTAAACATGGTGCAGTTAGACTGGCTGGCAGATCGTTATCCAGAACAGCTCTCTGGCGGACAACGCCAGCGTATTGCGCTTGCACGCGCGCTGATTGTTGAGCCGCGTATTTTGCTGCTGGATGAGCCCTTTGGTGCGCTGGATGCTAAAGTGCGTAAAGAGCTGCGCCGCTGGCTGTCACGTTTACACGAGAACATCAATCTGACATCGGTGTTTGTGACGCACGATCAGGAAGAAGCGATGGAAGTTGCCGATCGCATTGTGCTGATGAATAAAGGTGTTATTGAGCAGATCGGCTCACCTGCTGAGGTGTATAACCATCCGGCCAGCGAGTTTGTTTATCACTTCCTTGGTGACAGCAACCGCCTGAAAGTGGCGCACAGCGATAAACCGATCCTGTTCCGTCCCCATGAAGTGGCGATTTCTGCGGAGGTGCAAGACGGATTTCAGCCGGTGGTGGTGCGGGATATCCGTCCATTGGGGGCATTGACTCGCCTGTCGTTGAAAGTCGAAGGTGAGCCCGAACTGATTGAAGTCGAAGTCGCACAAGACGACATCAACTTTAACGGCTTGAAGCGTGGTGATGTTATCCAGTTCAAACCCAAAGTGTATAACCACGATTGGGAAATCTAAACGACGGCTACGGTTTCAAAAAATACTACAAGGTTCATAAAAAAACGCCCGCCATCGCGGGCATTCAGACTGATGACAAAGCTGTTTCATCCTCGACGAAAGCTAGGGCTTTCTACCAGAAGGAACGCGTTTCATCTGCAAGAGATTCCCGCCTGCGCGGGAATGACTCTTTTAGGTGGGTTTTTCATTCAAATCGTTTGACAGTAAAATTAACGGGCTTTGTTGAATAAATAGAACTTTTGGGTAATCATCGGAGCAGATCACCACAGTTGTTTCAAAATCAGGTCTCCATGGCAAAACAAAATTTTAAAATCACCAACTGGCCCTCTTATAACAAGGCCCTCAAGCAGCGTGGTTCTCTAACCGTATGGCTAGATGAATCAGCCATTGCTGCGTGGACGGAAAAAAACACTACTGAACGGCGTGGACGACCGCTCTACTACTCAGATATGGCCATTACCACAGTCCTGATGATGAAACGCGTGTTTGGCCTTTCATTGAGGGCTTTACAGGGCTTTGTTGACTCGATTTTTAAACTGATTAAATTGTCGCTGCATTGTCCAGACTATTCGCTGCTCA
>NZ_JAHWCO010000034.1:0-26598 GCF_020054415.1 Candidatus Symbiopectobacterium sp.
CCTACGGCGGCCGATGCCTTCCTGGATCGGCTGATCCACAACGCCCACAGACTGGAGCTTAAGGGAGAATCATTAAGGAAAAATAGCCCGGTAGTGGAAAGCGCAGAAGAAACACGCTAACACGATAAAAAAGTTAGGTTCTCGGATGATCGATCGCATGCGAATATGCACCGCGCCCGCTCCATAGCCCTACGACGGCAGGAAGAGCGTTTTTTGCTGAAGATCACGCTACTTGGCACACTGATACGAGGAGAGGCATTGAGCTATCTTTTCACTCTGCTCGCCTTGACGCAACGCGCTGTGCTGACACTGCCTGCCGGCCTGACAGCCGCCTCCACCCTTCCCTATGTTGCCTATCAGGAAGCGCTAATCCCGATTCTGCGGAATATAGAGCAGGGAGACTCGCTGCAACAGGCAATGACACCTTACAACAGGTTATTCCCCCCCTTGTGCACAACTGATTCGCGTAGGAGAAGAAACCGGCGCGCTGGACAACGTGTTTAGCCAGTTAGCGCAATGGCACCAACAGCAGACAGCACAGCGCGCTGAAACGCTAACCCACACGCTGGAGCCACTGCTGATCGTGCTGGTTGTAGGCATAATTGGTACGCTGGTGATTGCCATGTACCTGCCCATCTTCCAATTCGGGAATCTGATGGCGAATGCGTAATCGCTTCGCCATCTTCGTGCAGTCTGCACCGTGCGTGCTGGCGCTATGCGTTGCCGTTATAGATGCGGTTTTCCTGCTCTGCCACACGAATAAACGTGGTGCGCTTGGTGAGCTCTTTCAGGCGAGAAGCGCCAACGTAGGTGCATGCCGAACGCAAACCGCCCAGAATATCACGTACGGTATTATCAACCGGACCGCGCAACGGCAGTTTGACCGTTTTCCCTTCTGCGGCGCGATACTCTGCGACACCGCCGGAATGGCGCTCCATCGCAGAGGCAGAACTCATGCCATAGAACAGCATCAATTTCTCGCCATTCTCTTCCACCACCCGGCCTTCACATTCATCGTGGCCCGCAAGCATGCCACCGAGCATCACAAAATCTGCACCGCCGCCAAAGGCTTTCGCAACGTCACCCGGTATCGAGCAGCCACCGTCACTGACGATCTGTCCGCCCAAGCCGTGTGCGGCATCGGCACATTCAATCACAGCAGAGAGTTGCGGATAACCCACACCGGTTTTCACTCGCGTGGTACACACTGAACCCGGTCCGATCCCCACCTTGACGATATCCGCACCAGATAGAATCAGCTCTTCCACCATTTCGCCCGTCACGACGTTCCCAGCGCAAATGACCTTATCCGGCCAGGCTTCACGCGCTTTTTGCAGGAAATTAACGAAGTGCTCGGAATAGCCGTTGGCAACGTCGATGCAGATAAATTTGAGTTCAGCCGACAGCGCCAAGATCTGTTTCACCTTAACGAAATCCGCCTCCGAGGTACCGGTGGACACCATCACATGGCGTAATACCGTTTCAGGCGCGTCGTTGATGAACTGCGCCCACTGCTCAACGCTGTAGTGCTTATGTACCGCTGTCAGCACGTCAAATTCCGCCAGCGCACGCGCCATGCGAAAGGTGCCTACGGTATCCATATTGGCTGCAATCACCGGTACACCAGACCAGGTGCTCTGAGCATGAAGGAAGGTGAATTGGCGTTCCAATTCAACATCAGAACGACTTTTCAAGGTAGAACGCTTGGGGCGAATAAGGACATCTTTGAAACCGAGCTTCAGATCTTCTTCAATACGCATGACGGTTATCTTCCTGGTTATAGCAGCGAGTATGCCAGCAATGCGGCCACGTAACGTACAAAGGGAGAAGGCCATTCCCAGTTACCTCATCATACGCAGTAATAATGCAACAACAAGACTGCGATTTTCCCTTTATTTGGGCTAGAATCCCATAAATTTACCTGCTCATTTTCACGCAAGGCGTTATGACCTATATCGTAGCCTTAACAGGTGGCATCGGCAGCGGCAAAAGTTCGGTCGCCGATGCCTTCGCCACCTTCGGGATCCCGGTTGTCGATGCCGATGTCATCGCACGTCAGGTGGTAGAGCCCGGTGCGCCAGCGTTATCTGCTATTCAGGCGCATTTTGGTAACGATATGTTGAATAGCGATGGCACCTTGAATCGTGCCATGCTCCGCCAGCGCATCTTTTCCTCAACAGAGGATAAAACGTGGCTAAATGCCTTATTGCACCCCTTGATTCATGCAGAAACACGGCGACAATGGCAGCAGGCAAAAGTCCCCTATGTTCTGTGGGTAGTGCCGCTGTTGGTGGAGAATGGGCTGCAATCACTGGCACAGCGCGTGGCGGTCGTTGATGTGGAAAGAGACACGCAATTAGAACGCCTGCTTGCTCGCGACAAGGTAAATCGCCAGCAGGCTGAGAACATACTCGCGGCACAGGCAACGCGTGAACAGCGGTTGGCCTGCGCGGATGACATTATTGATAACAACGGTCGACCCGGGGCGTGGATGGAGCAGGTCGCCGCGTTACATCAACGCTACCTCGCCCTTGTCGCCGACAACGACCGACAGGACAAGTAACAATGAGCGATGCCCTTTCCACCGTGTTGTTTGAATACCCACTCAATGAAAAGACGCGTACCTGGCTACGTTTGGAAACGCTGCTACAACAGTTGCATGAAAATCACAGTTGGGCAGATATGGGCAGTGCGCTTGCCTTCTTCCGTGCCGTGGTCGATTTGCTCGACGTGCTAGAACGCGGAGACATTCGTACTGAACTCCTCAAAGAGCTAGAGCGTCAGCAACAAAAGCTACTGCAATGGAGCGATGTACCCGGCGTCGATCATGACCGTATCCATGCACTACGCCAGCGTTTGAAGCAACTCGCGGCCGTGCTGATGTCTGCCCCACGCATGGGGCAATTCTTGCGCGAAGACAAGTTAATTGGCATGGTACGGCAGCGCCTGAGCATTCCGGGCGGTTGTTGCAGTTTTGATGTGCCAACCCTGCATCTGTGGCTGCATCAGCCGCAGGCGCAGAAGCAACAAGTGATCGATACCTGGCTACACTCTCTGTCACCGCTAAAAAACTCACTCGACCAAGTGCTGGAGCTGATTCGCCACTCGGGTACTTTTCGGGCACAAACCAGTTTGAACGGATTCTTTCAAGATAACGCGGTAGATGCCGACCTGATTCGTTTGCAATTGGCTATCGAGCATCAGCTTTACCCTCAGGTATCAGGCCATAAATCACGTTTTGCGATTCGCTTCTTGCCATTAGACAGCGAAAATGGTCAGGTTCCTGCGCGTCTGTCCTTTGTATTAGCCTGTTGTTAACCGATATTGTTGTAGGAAAAAAGCATGGATAACGAAACCTTCACTGTTAGCTGCCCTACCTGTAAAAAGTCGGTGGAGTGGGGAGAAAATAGCCCTTATCGCCCCTTTTGCAGCAAACGCTGCCAGCTTATCGACCTCGGGGAATGGGCAGATGAAGAAAAGCGCATCCCGAGCAATGAAGATATTTCGGACAGCGACGAATGGAGCGAAGAACCTCGCCATTAACGCCTGACGATTAATCAGCGGGGGTTGTCGCACCGATTTAGCAATGCGTTTCCTTCAGCCAGCGGATCATCTCGGCGTTGGCGGGAGGAAATTCATCCTCCAGCAGCGACGCGGCATCCAGCCAGCGAGAAGGCTGCCCTTCACGCCCATAGGGTTCACCCTGCCAGCGTTCAACCATAAAGAAGTGCAGCGTAATGATGCGCTCATCGGTTTCCACGGTTTTGCTGTTCAGCGCTATCGGTGCCAGCGCTTCAATCCCCGCTTCTTCACTCAGTTCACGAATCAGCGCCTGTTCCGCGGTTTCGCCCGGCTCCACTTTTCCGCCAGGAAACTCCCACATTCCTCCCATGTGTACGCCCTGAGGGCGACGGGCGATAAAAAACTCGCGTTGCGCATTACGAATAATGCCTACCGCAACGTTCAGGTGTTTACGCACGACTTACTCCTTCAGAACCCAGCCAAATAAAAGGAGGTCATTGACCGCCTCTTCGTTATATCACAGTGAGCGAGGCATTAGTGCTGCAAACGGCCATGGCACTGCTTGTACTTTTTACCAGAGCCGCACGGGCACGGATCGTTACGACCAATCTTGCGATCGCCCTGCCCGGCAGCCGCTGCCGCCGCGCTGACCTGATCGTCGCTCTGGTGGCTCAGCTGTTGCTGACGCGCCAGACGCTCCGCCTCTTTACGACGCTGTTGCTCCAGCGCTTCAACTTCTTCCGGCATTCTGACCTGCACCTTGCTCAGCGTGCTGATCACTTCATATTTCAAGGACTCCAGCATGTTGGCAAACATCGAGAAGGATTCGCGCTTGTATTCCTGCTTCGGATCTTTCTGCGCATAACCGCGCAGGTGGATACCCTGACGCAGATAATCCATCGCCGCCAGATGCTCTTTCCACAGAGAATCCAGCGTTTGCAGCATCACGCCCTTCTCGAAGTTGCGCATCACATCGATACCGACCACTTCTTCTTTACGCTGATAGAGATCGATGGCCTGTTGCAGGATACGCTCACGCAGGGTTTCTTCATGCAGCGTATGCTCTTCATCCAACCAGGCTGAAATCGGCAAATCGAGGTCGAAATCGTTTTTCAGGCGCTGCTCCAGCCCTTCTATATCCCACTGCTCTTCCAGCGACTGCGGCGGGATGTGGTTATCAATAGCCAGTTTAAACACATCTTCACGGATGCTGTTGATGGTTTCGCTGATATCCACCACGTCCAGCAATTCGTTACGCTGGGTGTAAATGGCACGACGCTGATCGTTAGCAACGTCATCATATTCCAGCAACTGCTTACGAATATCAAAGTTGCGGCTTTCCACTTTGCGCTGGGCGTTAGCGATCGCTTTAGTCACCCACGGGTGCTCAATGGCTTCACCCGGTTTCATTCCCAGTTTACGCATCATGTTGGAGACGCGATCGGAAGCAAAAATACGCATCAGCGCATCTTCCATCGACAGGTAAAAACGGGAGGAACCCGCATCCCCCTGACGACCAGAACGGCCACGCAACTGGTTATCGATACGGCGTGATTCATGACGTTCCGTACCGATAATATGCAAACCACCAGCTGCCAATACCGCATCGTGACGTACTTGCCATGCGGCTTTAGCTTCGGCAATCGCGGCCTTATCCGGATCGTCCAGCAGCGCCAAATCGGCCTGCAAGCTACCGCCCAGCACGATATCGGTACCACGGCCCGCCATGTTGGTGGCGATGGTCACTGCACTTGCCTGACCGGCCTGCGCAACGATATCCGCTTCCTTGGCGTGTAATTTGGCGTTCAGGACGTTGTGCTTGATGCCTGCTTTGGTCAGCGCTTCTGACACCACTTCCGATTTTTCGATGGAGATAGTCCCCACCAGCACCGGCTGGCCCTTCACGCTACGCTCTTTAATATCTTCGATGATCGCGTCGATCTTTTCCTGTTCAGTCATGTAGACCAGATCGGGTAAATCTTTACGGATCATCGGGCGGTTGGTCGGTACCACAATGGTATCGAGCTTATAAATGGAGCTGAATTCGAACGCTTCGGTATCGGCCGTACCGGTCATCCCAGCCAGCTTTTCGTACAGGCGGAAGTAGTTCTGGAAGGTGATCGATGCCAGCGTCTGGTTTTCGTTCTGGATCTTCACGTTCTCTTTGGTTTCCACCGCTTGGTGCAAACCATCGGACCAGCGACGCCCCTGCATGGTACGACCGGTGTGCTCATCCACGATGATCACTTCGCCGTCTTTTACGATGTAGTCAACATCACGGGTGAACAGCACATGGGCGCGCAGCGCTGCGGTAACATGGTGCATCAGCATGATATTGGTTGGAGAATACAGCGACTCCCCATCATCCATGATGCCTTGTTTTACCAGCAGTTCCTCCACCAGTACCAGACCGCGTTCGGTCAGGTTAACCTGACGCGCTTTTTCATCCACCGAGAAGTGCCCTTCACCGCGGAAGGTATCGGAGTCTTCTTTTTCCTGACGAATCAGGTGCGGAATGATCTTATTGACGCGGATATAGAGATCGGAGCTATCTTCCGCAGGACCGGAAATGATCAGCGGGGTACGCGCTTCATCAATCAGGATGGAGTCCACTTCATCCACCAACGCATAATAAAGCTTACGCTGCACGCGCTCTTCGGGGCTGAATGCCATGTTGTCGCGCAGATAGTCAAAACCGTACTCGTTGTTGGTACCGTAAGTGATATCGGCCGAATAGGCTTCACGTTTGGCTGGTGCAGGCATGCCCGGCAGGTTGATGCCAACCGTCAAGCCTAGGTATTCAAACAGCGGGCGGTTATTCTCGGCGTCACGCTGTGCCAGGTAGTCGTTCACTGTCACCACGTGCACGCCACGGCCGGTCAGGGCATTGAGGTAGGCAGGCAACGTTGCGGTCAGAGTCTTACCTTCACCGGTACGCATTTCTGCGATGCAGCGTTCGTTCAGTACCATGCCGCCCATCAACTGGACGTCAAAATGGCGCATACCAAACACACGCTTACTGGCTTCACGCACCACCGCGAACGCCTCAGGCAGTAACGCTTCAAGGGTTTCCCCTTTTTCAAGACGCGCGCGGAATTCAGCGGTTTTTGCCTTCAGTTCATCATCCGACAGCGCTTCGATGGCCGGTTCCATTCGGTTGATCACATCAACCACTTTACGCATACGGCGCAGCGTACGATCGTTACGGCTGCCAAAAACTTTAGTCATAATACTGGTTAACATAATGATTTTATTCTCACGTAGGCCGCTGTTTCAGCGACGATACGATAGCTACTCATAATTCCTTTCATCGCAATCCGGAGATCGGCGAGAAGAAGCGGTATTCGCGTTTGTATTCAGAACAGTGACATTGTCCATGTTCATCGTTATACGCCAGGAAAACGCGAGTGAAACTGCGTGTCAGGCAGAGCGTGATGGCCCAGCACGGATGCCACGGACTTGAGACAACCACAGCCCGGTACGGTGAGGAGAAGCGGCAAAAACTAGGGTGCCACGCGGCAAAGGGTGTAACGCCGAGGGGGTTTCCGGCAACGTCAATAGCGCATTGAGCGTATCCAGAATCACCAGCGGGTTAGCACTCAACGCCGCCTCTGCCTCCGGCAATGCGTGTGCCTGAGGCACCGTCAACGCAAACGAGAGATGGCGAATAACCGTGCGAATGGCATGTTGATGCCAATAATCGATACCAAATGACGTGCGGCGATGCACCTCTTTCAAACTGGCCAGTTCGGTCAGGCTGAAAGCAACGGGATTCTGGCGACTGATACTGGCCGTCGCGTTTGACGCAGAAGCATGCTCGTTGGTTTCGTTAAGGCTGGTCGGCAGACCAAGGCTGGCCGCAACCATCCCCAACAGGAGATGTGGCCAAAAATAACGTCTGCCAAATTGTCGCCAACGATTTAGAATACCCATGACGAGTTTATTTGCCCACCGGAGCCTGATGCCTATGCGTGATAGCCGCCCCCAATCACTGGCGTCCCTGTTCGATAGCGTGTCAGGGGGGAATAAAGGCCCCTTGCACGATGTCCAACAGCGCGCTATCGCCTTGTTAAAACTTAATCGGGCCGTGAAAGGCATACTGCATCCTCAACTGCACCCGTGGTGTCGCGTCGCGAATTATCGACAAGGCCACCTGATTCTGGAAACTGCCAATGCAAGCTGGTTAATGCGGTTACGTTATGAGCAACCCTCGCTACTCTCAGCATTGCGCGCTCAGATATTACCATCATTGGCATCGATCGACATCAGGATTAATCCCGCGCTGGCCGCAAAAGGGGATGAAACGGTATTGGGAAAGGATAATTTGAGCGCAGAAAACAAAAATTCAGATACGCCGCCCCGTCAACTGAGCGAACAAAGTGCCGAGACGCTCCGACATTTAGCCAGCCACAGTCCGAAAAAATTGAGTAAAATATTAGAAAAGCTGGCTTCACTCGCCGGAGAGGGTACGAGTAAAACCAGCCAACAGCAGAAGAAATAACCTGTCACATTCGCCTGAACGACGACACTAACGCCAGATGTCGGTTACGCCAGCACCGTAGAAGGCGCTTTGAACGCCAATGGCACTTCGCGCTCGTTTTCAAAGGTGACGTATTCCCACGCCTCCTGCTTAGCCAACACCGCCTGCAACAATTTGTTGTTGAGCGCGTGACCAGATTTGAACGCAGAGAACGCACCAATGATGTTATAACCACACATGAACAGGTCGCCGATAGCATCCAGCATTTTGTGACGCACAAACTCGTCTTCAAAACGCAGGCCATCTTCGTTCAGCACACGATAATCGTCTACCACGATAGCGCAATCCATACTGCCGCCCAGGCACAGGCCGCGGGATTGCAGGTATTCGATATCACGCGTAAAGCCGAAAGTACGCGCACGGCTGATCTGGCGAATAAACGCATCGGCTGAGAAATCCAGGCAATAGCGCTGTGAACCTGCATCAATGGCTGGGTGGTTAAAATAGATAGTGAAATCAAGGCTGAAACCGTTATACGGGGTCAGTTCTGCCCATTTATCACCGTCTTCAACCCGCACATGCTGTTTGATGCGAACAAACTTTTTGGCACAGTTCAGCTCTTCAATACCGGCATCAAGCAGCAGGTAAACGAACGGGCTGGCACTGCCATCCATGATTGGAATTTCCGGGGCATCAACATCAATCACGATGTTATCGATACCCAACCCCGCCAAGGCGGCGTTCAGGTGTTCCACCGTTGAAATACGCACGTCATGCTCGTTTACCAGGCAAGTACAGAGCACGGTATCACGCACGGATTTGGCATCAGCCGGAAAATCAACCGGTGGATTCAAGTCAGTGCGGCGATAGATGACCCCGGTATTCGCCGGTGCAGGTCGCATCGTCAGCGTGACTTTCTTGCCGGTATGCAAACCGACGCCCGTCGCCTGTACGATACGCTTTAATGTACGTTGTTTGATCATCGTATTATCTCGCAATGTTACTGAACCAACCGTCCTAGCTTACACCAAGTTCGGTGGGACAGTTTAGCACAAAGAGCGGAGATTCCAATCACAAAGCGGAGGTTAGTCCGCTTGTTTGCGCAAAAATGCGGGAATATCCAAATAGTCAGGCTCTTTGTTAGTTTGTACCGTTTGGTCATTAACCACCTTGGCTGCCGGTTTCTCCTGCGTCAGCGGCGTCATACCGTGCTGCTGATAACGGTGATCCATAACCGGTTGGCTGGCTTGTTTGTTGGTCAACAACGTAATTTCCGGACGCTTGTCCATGCCGATACCGGTCGCCACCACGGTGACGCGCAGTTCATCGTTCATGTCCGGATCCAATGAGGTACCAATCACCACGGTGGCATTGTCAGAGGCGAACGCACGAATGGTGTTACCCACGGTTTCGAACTCATCCAGACGCAGGTCAAAGCCCGCCGTGATGTTGACCAACACGCCGCGCGCGCCAGACAGGTCGATATCTTCCAGCAGCGGGCTGGAAATCGCCATTTCAGCCGCTTCTTCGGCACGGTCTTCACCGCGCGCCACGCCAGACCCCATCATGGCATAACCCATCTCTGACATCACGGTGCGCACGTCCGCAAAGTCCACGTTCATCAGGCCCGGACGGGTAATCAGTTCGGCAATACCTTGGACAGCGCCTTTCAGTACATCGTTCGCTGCACCGAACGCATCCAGCAAAGAAATACCACGACCCAGCACTTTCAGCAGTTTGTCGTTAGGGATGGTGATCAGCGAATCCACATGTTTGGACAGCTCAGCAATCCCCTGCTCGGCAAACGCCATGCGTTTTTTGCCTTCGAAGTTGAAGGGCTTGGTCACAACCGCAACCGTCAGGATACCGAGATCCTTTGCCACTTCAGCCACCACGGGGGCTGCACCGGTGCCGGTACCGCCGCCCATGCCGGCAGCGATGAACACCATGTCCGCGCCATCAAGCGCAGCGCGCAGCGCTTCACGGTCTTCTTCCGCCGAGTTACGACCCACTTCAGGGTTGGCACCTGCGCCCAGCCCTTTGGTGATGCCGCTACCAATCTGAATAGTCTGACCCACCGCAGTCTTGCGCAGTGCCTGCGCATCGGTATTCACTGCGAAGAATTCGACACCTTCGATGCGCTCACGCACCATATGTTCGACGGCGTTACCGCCGCCACCGCCGACGCCGATGACTTTAATCACCGCATCGTTGGTTAACTCCATTGGTTCAAACATAATTTCTCTCCGTTTTGTGCCTGTACCGCGAGACCGTCAAGTGTGCCACACGGTCTCTGATAAACATTAAAATTCCTTTCTCAGCCAGCTACTGATGCGTTTAAACAAATTGCCCACTGAGCCACGTTTTTCTACTTCGTGCTCACCGCACAGGTGAGACTCTTTGCCGTAATGCAGCAGCCCGACCGCCGTTGAGTAGAAGGGCTCCTGCGCATAATCCGTTAAGCCTGTTATATTCAGTGGCTGGCCAATACGCACCTGCGTGTGGAATACGCGCTTGGCGCAATCAACCAGCCCGTCGATCTGAGCGGCACCGCCTGTCAGCACAATGCCGGCGGCCAAATGGTGCTTCACGCCCTGCTGACGTAGTTGCTCCTGCAATTGCAAAATTTCATCGTTCACCAAATTGAGCAATTCGGTGTAACGCGGTTCAATCACTTCAGCCAGCGTCTGTCGTTGCAGACTGCGTGGCGGCCGACCACCAACGCTCGGTACTTCCAGATTTTCGTCTTTGCTGACAATCGCGCCTAATGCACAACCGTGGCGTACCTTGATCGCTTCCGCATCCGTGGGCGGCGTGCCAAATGCATAAGCGATGTCGCTGGTCACCACATTGCCCGCGTAAGGGATCACTTTGGTGTGACGCAGCGCACCGCCGGTATAGACCGCGATATCCATGGTGCCACCACCGATATCCACCACGCAAACACCCAACTCGCGCTCATCTTCTGTCAGCACGGCGTAGCTGGAAGCCAGGCCGGCAAAAATCAGTTGATCCACTTTCAAACCGCAGCGCTCTACGGCTTTGACAATGTTTTTCGCCATATCGTTATGGCAGGTGATCAAATGCACCTTTGCCTGCATGCGCACGCCCGAAAGCCCAATCGGGTTCTTGATCCCCTCCTGGTAATCAATGGCGTACTCTTGCGGAATCACATGCAAAATACGATGTTCATCGCGCACGCGCACAGATTTCGCCGTGTGCACCACGCTCTCGACGTCATCCTGCGTCACTTCTTCTTCCGAAATCGGCACGATACCGATTTCATTCTGGCAACTGATGTGCTTGCCCGACAGCGCCAGATAGACGGAAGAAATTTGACAATCCGCCATCAGTTCTGCCTGGTCGATGGTCCGCTGTACACATTTTACAACGGACTCCAAATCGTTAACGCCGCCTTTATCCATCCCGCGTGACGGACAACTGCCCACGCCGATGATATTGACCATGCCATCGGGCAGAACTTCCCCTACCAGTGCAGCCACTTTTGCTGTACCGATTTCCAGCCCAACTACCAGTTTTCTGTCCGTCGACTTGATCATTGTTGTTTAGCCTGCGCCTGATTCTGTTGCTGATTACCGTTCTGTTTTTGATCAACGTCTTTTCGCTGAGCATTTCCCTGCTGCTGATCCAGCAGAGGCGGTGCCCATCCTACCGCTGCACCGGTGTCGTAACGTAAGTCCACGTAGCTGACACGTTTATTGTCGTTCTGAGCCTGCCGCTGCAACAGCGGGTAAAGCTCAAGAAAACGTTCCAAACGCCGGGCCCGTTCATCACGCCCCAATTCCAGACGGATGTCATCTTCCAGCACCAACTGCCACGAATGCCGTGTACTCATCGCCACCATTTTTAATGTCAGCTTACTGCTCGCCAACACCTGACTCATGGTGCGGTAGCCTTCCAGCACATCGTTTTCACTGCCTTCGGGCCCGTACAGCAACGGCATTTTGCGATTACCGACCCGTTTGGCGGGCACGCTGAAGGAATTTCCTTCTGCATCCACCATCAGTTGGTCATTCCACCGCGCTACGGGCACATATTCAACAAGATGAATCTTTAATTCGTCAGGCCACTGCTTACGCACACTAGCCTGTTTGATCCACGGCAGACGTTCGATCTGCTGCTGGATAACATCCACATCCTGGGTCATAAAGGTGCCCGGCGCGCCCAGCGACAATATCGCCTGGCGAATATCATCATGGGTGGTGTAGTGCCGCTCACCGGTAACCACCAAACGAGAAAGCGGTAACCGACTGGCATCCTTCATCCACTGCAACACCATCCAGCCGCACCACAGGATGGTGCCCAGCACCACCAGCAGGAACAACAATCCAGCCAACTGCCCACCGTTACTGCGGCGCCCGCCTTTTGGCTCTTCGTCGCGTCCGCGCAAATTCCGCGCCGCCTGCGACATATCAAACAGCCGAGGCCAGGATCTGCGCGACGAGCTGCGAGAAGCTCATCCCGTACTGCCTAGCAGCCATCGGCACTAGGCTGTGATCCGTCATACCGGGCGAAGTATTCACCTCCAACAGGTAAAACGCTCCGTCCGCGTCCAGCATCAGGTCAACGCGTCCCCAGCCGCGACACCCCAATGCCGCAAAGGCCGCTTGTGCTAGTACACCGATGGCCTGCTCCTGCTCAGCCAGCAGCCCACTGGGACAAAAATACTGCGTCTCGTCAGAGAGGTACTTCGCGTCATAATCGTAAAACGCGCCCGCCGCCTGAATACGAATCGATGGCAGAATCGTCTCGCCTAACAGCGCCACCGTGTACTCCGGCCCACTCAGCCACTTCTCAACCAGCACATCGTCGTCATGCTGAAACGCGGTGTCCAGCGCCGTCACCAGTTCCTCTTGCTGCGTCACTTTACTCATACCGACGCTGGAACCCTCACGGCTCGGTTTCACGATCAGCTGCAACCCGAGGTGCGCGCAGGCTGACTGCAACTGCTCGGACGTTAACGCGTTATACTGTGCCCGCGTCAACGCGACATAAGGGGCGATCGGTAATCCCAACGACTGCCACACCAACTTGGTGCGCCACTTGTCCATGGTCAGCGCCGACGCCATCACCCCGCTGCCGGTGTAAGGCAACTGCAAAAACTCCAATACCCCTTGCAGCGTGCCGTCTTCACCGCCGCGACCGTGCAGGGCGATAAACGCTTTGTCAAACCCTGCCTCTTTCAGGCGAGTGACCGGAAAATCGCGCGGGTCAACGGCTTCTGCATTAACACCAGACTCTTTTAGTCCGGCAACCACCGCCTGACCGGAACGCAGTGACACATCACGCTCCGCCGATGTCCCTCCCAGCAGCACTGCCACTTTTTCCGCCATACTCACTCCGTAACCAGAGGTTGTAAGCGGGTATCCACCAGTTTACGCGCCAGCTTACCCACATTGCCCGCGCCTTGAATCAGCACCAGATCGCCATCGTGTAACGTCGGCGCCAACAACGTGGCAAGCATATCAGGATCGGTAACCAGAATCGGATCGACCTTGCCGCGTCCACGAATGGTACGGCACAGCGAGCGACTATCAGCACCAGGAATGGGGCTTTCTCCCGCCGAGTACACATCCAGTATCAGCAACACATCCACTTGCGACAACACGTGTGCAAAATCGTCATACAGATCGCGCGTACGCGTGTAGCGGTGCGGCTGAAACACCATCACCACGCGTTTATCCGGCCAACCGGCACGAGCGGCTTTGATCGTCGCATCCACTTCTGTCGGATGGTGGCCGTAGTCATCCACCAACATCACACTGCCTGCGCTGCCATTTACCGCATCCAGCGGGAATTCGCCCAGAAAATCGAAACGACGCCCGGTTCCCTGAAAACTGGACAGTGCGCGCAAAATTGCCGCGTCATCAATGCCCTCTTCCGTCGCCACGGCAACCGCTGCTGCCGCGTTCAACGCGTTATGGCGGCCCGGTGCATTCAGCGTAACCCGCAACAGCGGCTTACCCTGACGCGCCAGCGTAAAGTGCCCCTGCGCACCGGACTGATGGTAATCCGCCACGCGCACATCGGCGTCGTCGCTAAAACCGTAGGTGGTGATATGACGCCCTACGCGCGGCAGCAATTCACGGATCACAGCATCGTCCACGCACATCACCGCACGGCCATAAAACGGAAGATTGTGCAAAAAGTTGATGAACGTCTGCTTTAAATTTTCAAAATCGCCCTGATAGGTATCCATATGATCTGCTTCGATATTGGTGACAATCGCCACCATCGGTTGCAGATGCAGGAAGGACGCATCGCTTTCGTCCGCTTCCGCAATCAGGTAACGGCTGGAGCCCAGGAGCGCATGCACACCCGCAGCTTTCACCAACCCACCGTTGACAAAGGTCGGATCCAGACCAGCCTCGGCATAAATACTGGCGACCATCGCGGTGGTCGTGGTTTTGCCGTGAGTTCCGGCAATCGCGATACCGTGGCGAAAACGCATTAATTCGGCCAGCATTTCGGCGCGACGGATCACCGGAATACGCGCCTCGTGGGCCGCAACGATTTCCGGATTATCTGCGCTGATGGCGCTGGATACCACCACAACGCTGGCATCTTTCACGTTCTCAGGGCGATGATGAAAATAGATCTGCGCCCCCAGCGCCGCCAACTGCTGCGTCACCGCGTTCGGTGCCAGGTCAGAGCCGCTGATGTGGTATCCTTCGTTCGCTAACACTTCGGCAATACCGCCCATGCCAGCACCACCGATGCCGACAAAATGGATGTGCCGCACGCAATGCATTTCGGGCACGATGGAACGCAGTTTTGCCAATTGCTGTGTATTCACTTTTTCTACCGCTACCTTTTCACTTGTACTTCATTCAGTTGTCATGGGGAGACGACCTGCCCCCATACATTCTATTCTGTCAGCCGCACCTTACTGCGCGGCAGCGGCCACTTCGGCAGACACGCGTTCAGTGGCATCCAGCATTGCCACGGAACGGGCACGCTGTGCCATATCGCGCAACGTGGCACGATCCCAACCGGACAGCACATCGCTTACTGCATCAACACTCAGTGCAGACTGCTCAATAATTTTGGCCGCACCTGCCTGTTCCAGCGGCAGCGCATTCCAATATTGCTGCCGATCTTTATGCTGAAAGGGCACAAACAGCGCAGGCAAACCGGCGGCGGCAATTTCACTGACGGTAAGCGCACCAGAGCGGCACACCACCACGTCGGCCCAACTGTAGGCTTGCGCCATGTCATCAATAAATTCGGTGACTTTATGCTGCGGCACACCTGCTGCTGCATAAGCCTGCTGTACCTCAGACAACGCGCCTTTGCCCGTCTGGTGCCAGACAGTGACGTTAGCACCCAGTCGCGCGGCCACGTCCGGCAACGTGCTGTTTAGCACCCGAGCACCTTGGCTTCCGCCCACCACCAGCACACAGATCGGGCCTTCACGCCCGGCCAAACGTTCATCGGGTGTAGGCAACGCCAGCACATCGGTACGAACCGGGTTACCCACCACGTCAGCGTTGGGAAACGCACCGGGAAAAGCCTGTAATACCTTACGCGCAATGCGCGATAGCCAGCGGTTGGTTAATCCCGCAATGCCGTTTTGCTCATGCAGCACCACCGGGATACCGCATAACCACGCAGCGAGGCCGCCCGGTCCAGACACATAGCCGCCCATGCCCAGCACCACGTCCGGTTGATAGCGTTTCATGATCGCTTGCGCCTGACGCACCGCGCGATAAATCCGCAATGGTGCACACAGTTGCGCCGTAATACCTTTGCCGCGCAAACCGGAAATACGAATAAAATCAATATCAATGCCGTTTTTTGGCACCAAATCGGCTTCCATGCGATCTGCAGTTCCCAGCCAACGAACCTGCCAACCCTGCGACATCAAATGATGTGCGACCGCCAGCCCTGGGAAGACATGTCCTCCGGTGCCACCTGCCATCACCATCAAGCGCTTACCTTCGCCATTCATTTTGCACTCCTCGTGAACGCCTGCGCCTTGGTCAGGCGCGTCTCAAAATCGATCCGCAACAGCAACACAATGGCGGTCGACATGATGACCAAACTCGAGCCACCGTAACTGATTAACGGCAGCGTCAGCCCTTTGGTGGGTAACATTCCAGCAGCAGCGCCTACGTTTACCAGCGTTTGGAAACTAAACCAGATGCCGATAGAACATGCCAAAAAGCCGGAAAATCGCTGATCGATCTCCAACGCGCGCTTGCCGATAGACATGGCCCGAAAAGCGACGAAGAATATCATTAACAACGCCAAAACCACACCGATATAGCCGAGCTCTTCGCCTAAAATGGAAAAAATAAAGTCGGTGTGCGCTTCCGGTAAATACTCCAGTTTCTGCACCGAGTTTCCTAATCCTTGTCCCCACAGCTCGCCGCGGCCAAATGCCATCAGCGACTGGGTTAACTGGTAGCCACTGCCAAACGGATCTTCCCACGGATTCCAAAACGACGTCACGCGGCGCATACGGTAGGGTTCCGCCACAATCAGCAAACCGAAGGCAAACATGCCGCAGCCAATGATGGCGAGAAACTGCCACAGCTTGGCACCAGCCAAAAACAACATCGCCAGCGTGGTGATAAACAGCACAACCACCGTTCCCAGATCGGGCTGCGCCAGCAGTAGAACGGCCAGCACCACCATCACGCCCATCGGTTTGCAAAAGCCCCAGAAGTTGTTACGAACTTCCTCTACCTTGCGCACCATGTAGCTGGAGAGGTAGCAAAACAGCGCCAGCTTCGACAACTCCGCAGGCTGCACACGCAGTGGCCCTAGCGCGATCCAGCGTGAAGCACCATTTACCGAACTGCCGACCACCAGCACCACTAGGAGCATCACCAGTGTGAGCAGCAGTAATATCGGACTGTAACGCTGCCAGACTTCCATCGGCACGCGCATGGTGATCAACGCCAACGCAAATGCCAGACCAAGGTAAAACGCGTCACGCTTGGCAAAAAAGAACGGGTCGCTGGTCAAGCGCTGCCCCACAGGCATGGATGCCGAGGTCACCATTACGAACCCGATGACGGCCAGCACGAACATCAGCCAGAGCAGGGTGCGGTCATACATCACGATGCTCTGCACATCGCTTTCCCGCGTCCCCATGACCCAGACTTTCAGTCGTTCAATCACTGGCAGCCCAATAAAACGCATCAGCCAAGTTCCTCCGCCAATCGGGCGAACTCATCGCCGCGCTGTTCGAAGCTTTTGAACTGATCGAGGCTGGCACACGCCGGAGACAGCAGTACCAGATCGCCCGGTTCGACGCGCGTGGCAATAACGCGCAGAGTTTGCTCCATCGTCTCGGTTTGCTCTGCTATCTCTGGCCGCAACGCCGCCAGTTGGGCGCCATCACGCCCGAAGCAATACAGGCGAATATTGTCACCCTGAACATAACGCAGCAGCGGCGAAAAATCGGCTGATTTACCGTCGCCGCCTAACAGCAAGTGCAGTGTGCCTTTAACGTGTAATCCGTTCAGCGCCGCTTCAGTGCTACCAACGTTGGTTGCTTTGGAATCGTTAATCCAGCGCACGCCGTTACGCTGCAACATGCACTGGAAACGGTGCGGCAAACCGGTAAAGGTGGTGAGTGCCGTTAACGCGGGCGTACGAGGAATTCCCACCGCATCCGCCAATGCCAGCGCCGCCAGCGCGTTGGTGTGGTTATGTTGCCCCACCAAGGAAATCTCTTTGGTATTCAAAACGCGCTCGCCTTTCACACGTAGCCAGGTTTCGCCCTGCTGGGTGTTGAGGTGATAGTCGCCCACGTCCACGCCAAAGCTGATGCAGCGCGCGTCAGCGCCTTTAATCGGCATAGTTAGCGCGTCATCAGCATTCACCACACACACCTGCGCATGGTCATAGATACGTAACTTGGCAGCACGATACTGTTGGATACCAAATGGATAGCGGTTGGTATGATCTTCCGTAACGTTGAGAATACTGGCAGCGGCGGCGCACAGGCTGGACGTGGTTTCCAATTGGAAGCTCGACAGCTCCAGAACATACAGTTGGCACGGCTGTTTCAGCAGCGTCAGCGCCGGCAGGCCAATATTTCCGCCGACACCGACCACCCAACCGGCTTCCTTAGCCATTTCGCCGACCAGCGTAGTGACCGTACTTTTACCGTTGGAGCCAGTAATCGCCACAATCGGTGCCTGCGCTTCACGGCAGAACAACTCGATATCGCACACAATCTCTACGCCTGCGGCGGCGGCATCGGCCAGCGCGGGTGTTGCCAGTGCAATACCGGGGCTGGCGACGATCAGGTCAGCCGCTAACAGCCACTCTTCATTTAACGAAACAAGGTGGCGATCAACCTCGGCAGGCAACTTATCCAAACCAGGCGGACTAACACGGGTATCCACCACGCGCGGCGTCACACCGCGCGTCAGGAAGAAATCAACGCAGGAAAGCCCGGTTATCCCTAGGCCAATAATGACAACGTTTTTACCCTGATAGTCCATCATAGTGTTACCGTACCTTAAGCGTTGCCAGGCCTATCAGCACCAGCATCAGCGAAATAATCCAAAAACGCACAATCACGCGCGGCTCTGGCCACCCTTTAAGTTCATAGTGATGGTGAATCGGTGCCATGCGGAAGATACGCTGCCCGCGTAGCTTGAATGAACCGACCTGAAGGATCACCGACAGGGTTTCAACCACGAACACCCCGCCCATAATCACCAGCAAGAATTCCTGACGCAGCAGGACGGCAATGGTGCCCAACGCGCCACCGAGCGCCAGTGAGCCGACATCGCCCATAAATACCTGCGCAGGATAGGTGTTAAACCACAGGAAACCCAGGCCCGCGCCGACGATCGCCGTACAGACGATCACCAGTTCACTGGCGTGGCGGACATAAGGGATATGCAGGTAACCGGCAAAATTCATGTTGCCCGTCGCCCACGCCACCAGCGCAAAACCAGCGGCAACAAACACGGTCGGCATAATCGCCAAACCATCCAATCCGTCAGTGAGGTTGATCGCGTTACTGGTGCCGACGATGACAAAGTAGGTCAGCAAAATGTAGAGCAGGCCCAGTTGCGGCATCACATCTTTAAAGAACGGTACCACTAACTGCGTGGCCGGTGTGCCTTTGCCAATGGCATACAGGGCAAACGCCACCGCCAGCGCAATCAGCGATTGCCAGAAATATTTCCAGCGCGCGATCAACCCGTTGGTGTCTTTGCGTACCACTTTGCGGTAATCATCGACAAAACCGACGATACCGTAGCCCAGCAGCACCAGCAGCACACACCACACATAGGGGTTGGACAAATTGGACCACAGCAGTACCGAAACGATGATCGCTGCCAGAATCATGACACCGCCCATGGTTGGTGTGCCGCGTTTGCTGAAATGAGACTCAGGCCCTTCATTGCGCACCACTTGCCCGATCTGCAATTTTTGCAGCCAGGCGATCAGATGCGGTCCCATCCACAAGGAGATCACTAACGCGGTCAGCAGGCTGACAATTGCGCGAAACGTCAAATACGAGAAGACGTTAAAGCCGGAATAAAACTTGACCAGATGTTCGGCCAGCCACACTAACATGCTGCATTCTCCTGTAATGCGTGTACCACATGCTCCATCGCAGAACTCAGGGAGCCTTTAACCAAAATGCTGATCGTGCCATGCGCCGACAGCAACGTTTGCAAACGCGCGATCAATGCGGCCCGATCGGAAAAATGTTCACCACGTTCACTGGTGAGGCTGATGGCCTGACTTAAGGTGCCAATGCTCAACACCGTATCAATGCCTGCGTCACGCGCCACTTCGCCCACCTTCTGATGACACGCCTCGGCATCCTCACCAAGTTCACCCATGTCGCCCACCACCAGTACGCGGTAGCCCGGCATCTCCGCCAGCGTGTGCACCGCCGCAGTCATCGACCCCACATTGGCGTTGTAGCTGTCATCCAGCAGCAGTTTTTTTGCCGCCAGCATGATGGGGAACAAGCGCCCCGGCACGGCCTTGAGCTGCGCCAGCCCGTCTTTTACATGCTGCAGCCCTGCACCTACGGACATCGCCAATGCGGTGGCCGCCAGCGCGTTTGCCACGTTATGTCGACCCGGCAGCGGCACGTTGACCTCCAGCGCACCAAACGGCGTATGGAGTTCAAACAGGGTGCCCCCACATTCATTGCGAATATCGCTGGCGTAGTAGTCTGTGTATTCACCTTGCTGCGGTGAAAATTGCCATACTGTTTTGTCGCGCAGCACGTCGTGCCACCGCGTCAGGTCATTGCTGTCGGCGTTAATCACCGCAGTACCCTTGGTGGGCAAACCGTTAAAGATCTCCCCTTTGGCGCGCGCTACGCCGTCCAACGATCCAAACCCTTCCAGATGTGCGGCTGCCAGATTATTCACCAGCGCGCTATCCGGACGTACCAGATTGGTGGCATAGGCAATCTCACCAATATGGTTAGCTCCCAACTCAATCACCGCAAAGCGATGATCAAGGGTGAGGCGCAGCAACGTTAACGGCACGCCAATGTCATTATTGAAATTGCCGTCGGTGTAAAGCACGTCACCACACTGACGCAAAATCGCTGCCGTCATCTCCTTGACGGAGGTTTTGCCGGAAGAACCGGTCAGTGCCACCACACGCGCAGAAGATTGGCGACGCATCCAGGCACCCAGTTCGCCCAATGCCAGACGGGTATCCCCCACCAACAGTTGTGGCATGTCGATAGGTAAGTGCTTACTGACCAACAGAGCCGCCGCACCACCGCGTACTGCATGATGGGCATAATCATGGGCATCAAACTTTTCACCGCGTAGAGCGATAAACAGGCAGTCCGGCGTCAATTCTCGGGTATCGGTGCACACTGTTTCCACCGCCACATCCTCACCCAGGAGTGTGGCATTTAACGCCGTGGCCAGTTGCTGCAACGTCACGCGAATCATGCGATAACCCCCAGCAGACGCGCGGCGGTCACGCGATCGGAATAATCGAGACGCTGATTGCCCACCAGTTGATAATCTTCATGGCCTTTACCTGCAATCAACACAATATCGTCCACGTTGGCCTGCATAATGGCACTGGTCACCGCTTCAGCGCGACCATGCACCGCCAGTGCTCGTCCGGCATCCACCAAACCTGCAAGAATGTCTTTCACGATAGCCTGCGGCTCTTCGCTCCTGGGGTTATCGTCCGTCACCACAACGCGATCGGCCAGTTGTTCCGCGATGGCCCCCATAAGTGGGCGCTTACCTTTGTCACGATCGCCGCCGCAACCAAATACGCACCACAGTTGACCGGAGCAATGCGGACGCGCCGCCGCCAGCGCTTTCTCCAGCGCATCCGGAGTGTGGGCGTAGTCCACAATCACAGTCGGTTTACCCGGTGCTTTAAACACTTCCATGCGACCGCAAACCGGCTGCAATTGTGTGCCGGTTTCCAGTAATCTATCCAGTGGGTAGCCAAGGGAAAGTAACGTTGCCATTGCCATTAGCAGATTGCTGACGTTAAATTCACCCATAAGGCGACTTTCTATGCGGCCGCTGCCCCATTTAGAGTCAAACGCAATTGAAGCGCCTTCGTCGTGATAATCGACGGCGGTGGCTTTCAGCCAGCGGCCACGGCAGCCTGGCACCAGATTATTGTACAGCGTCACCGCCACGGCATCCGGCAACTGCGCCAGCCAGCGTCGCCCCACCCCATCGTCGGCATTAATGATCGCCTGACCCACTTTATGTTCTGAGAACAGAGACCACTTGGCAGCCTCATAGCTTTCCATATCACCGTGGTAATCCAGATGGTCGCGGCTCAGGTTGGTGAAAACCGCCGCCGCAAACGGCAACGCTGCAACACGATGTTGTACCAAGCCGTGCGAGGAAACTTCCATCGCAGAAAAAGTAGCGCCTTGTTCAACTAACTGATTCAGAAAGTGCTGTATATCGACGGCCGAGCCCGTGGTGTTCGCTGTGGGATTTACGCGCCCTAACAGACCATTACCCACGGTGCCCATCACGGCGCTGGTATCGCCCAGCAGTTGGCTCCATTGGGCCAGCAACTGTGTGGTTGTGGTTTTGCCGTTGGTGCCGGTAACACCGACCAGCCGTAATTTTTCCGCAGGCTGCTGATAAAAACGCCCCGCCAACGCCGACAAACGTTGGTTCAAATTACTCAGATACACAACCGGAACGCCGTGCATTTCACGTACCGTGCCATCGGCAGCTTCACCGTCTGCCTCTGCGATCACGGCCGCCACCCCCTGCGCAATCGCCTGAGGAATATAGCGACGCCCATCCACGCTGTGGCCAACTACGGCCACAAACAGATCGCCCGCCGCTGCAACACGGCTGTCCAGCGTCATTTCCCGCAGTTGGCGCGGTGGGACATCCTGCACCCACGGTGCCAGTAAATCGCACAGATTACGATCTGCCACCTGAAACCTCTTTATGGTTAATCACAAAATCATTTTTATCGCCGACGGGCAGCGCATCCGGCTCAACGTTCATGGTGCGCAGTACGCCGCCCATGATGGCGCCGAACACCGGCGCAGAAACCGCACCACCATAGTAGTTACCCGCCTTAGGATCGTTAATCACCACCACCAGCGCAAAGCGCGGGTTGCTGGCAGGAGCGACGCCTGCGGTGTAGGCAATATATTTATTGATGTATTTGCCGTCCGGTCCCACTTTTTTTGCCGTACCGGTTTTAATGGCAACACGGTATCCCTTGATCGCAGCCTTGGTTCCGCCACCACCGGGCAGAGCAACACTTTCCATCATATGTACCACTGTGCGCACGATAGGCTCGGCGAAAATGCGTTCCCCCGGCACTGGTGGATCGACTTTGGTAATGGAGAGCGGACGATAGATACCATAGCTACCGATAGTGGCGTAAACGCGCGCCAGTTGCAGCGGTGTCACCATCAACCCATAGCCGAAAGAAAAGGTGGCCCTCTCTATGTCAGACCACCGTTGTTTTTGAGGGTATAAGCCACTGCTTTCTCCGACCAACCCCAAATTTGTCGCTTTTCCCAAACCAAAACGCGAGTAAGTGTCTACCAGCGCTGAGGAGGGCATCGCTAACGCCAGACGTGAAACACCGACGTTACTCGACTTCTGTAGTATTCCGGTCAGAGTCAGTTCCGCGTAGCGGGCAACGTCTTTGATCTCATGACCGTTGATGTAATAGGGCAAGGTATTGAGCAGGCTGTTTTCTTTGACAACGTTACGTTGCAGCGCCGTCATCACCACCATCGGTTTTACCGTCGAACCCGGTTCAAAAATGTCGGTAATAGCGCGGTTACGCATGACATCGGAGGGGGTGCCCGCTAGATTGTTCGGATTGTAGGAAGGGCTGTTAGCCATCGCCAGCACTTCACCAGTACTGACATCCACCAGCACGGCGGTGCCAGATTCGGCATTATTGAAGGCCACGGCGTTGTTCAGCTCGCGATAAACCAATGCTTGCAGACGCTCGTCAATGCTCAACATCAGGTTGTGTGCAGCCTGACTGTCAACGGAAGAGATATCTTCAATCACGCGACCAAAACGGTCTTTGCGCACCGTACGCTCACCCGGTTGCCCGGTCAGCCAATGATCGAAACTTTTCTCAACGCCCTCAATGCCCTGTCCATCAATATTGGTGAAACCAATCAGGTGAGACGTCACCTGACCAGCAGGATAGTAACGGCGTGACTCCTGGCGCAGATAAATGCCCGGCAGCTTGAGTTTGTGAACATATTCACCGATAGCGGGGTTCACCTGACGCGCCAGATAGACAAAGCGCCCTTTCGGGTTAGCGTTGATTTTCGCCGCCATCTGATCGAGCGGCAAATCCAGCGCATCAGAAAGCGCTTTCCAGCGGGTGTCGAGCGACACGCCGCCGTGTTCATTCAACTCTTTGGGATCGGCCCAGATGGCGTTAACGGGCACGCTGACCGCCAACGGACGCCCGGCGCGATCGCTGATCATGCCGCGCGCAATGGGAACCTCCTGCACACGCAGGGAGCGCATATCCCCTTCACGTACCAGTTGATCCGGGTTGATCACCTGCAAATAGGCGGTGCGCAACATCAGCCCCACCATTGCCAACAGTATGCCTGTACAGAGCAACGCAAAACGCCAGCTTACAAAGCTGGCCTTATCTTCCTGTCGTTTCAACTTTCCTGTGCGCGCTGCTTTCATGCCAAATGAGTACCTATGTTCTCATGCTCAACCAGACTCACTGTTTGACTACGATATTTTCCTGCGCCGGGTCCACGTGCCCCATGTGCAGCTTTTCCGTTGCGATATGCTCCACCCGACTGTGTTCGCCCAAGGCGTTCTCTTCCAGAATCAGGTTGCGCCATTCGATATCCAACGCATCACGCTCCAACAACAACTGCTCGCGCTGTGCGGTCAGCAAGCGCGTCTTGTGCGCGGTCGTCACCACCAGCACCGCAGAAACCAACGCACCAATCAGCAGCAGCAGTGGCAATTTTCCGTGACGAAGAATGTCCTGGCCGATAATGCCTGCCAGGCTGTGCCGCTCGTTGCTTATCATTCCGCTAGCCGTTCCGCGATACGTAACACAGAGCTACGCGCTCTCGGGTTTTCTGCCACTTCGGCTTCCTGCGGCATCATCTTGCCTACCGTTTTCAGCGTTTGACCGCCTTGCGCCCGCAGTTGTGCTTCAGTAAGCGGGATCCCGGCTGGCACCTGTGGCCCACGGCTGTTATGACGCATAAAACGCTTCACAATACGATCTTCCAGCGAATGAAAACAGATGATCGACAAGCGGCCCTGCGGTGCGAGTGCCGTCAGCGCGCCGTTCAGCGCCTGCTCGATCTCATCCAGCTCACTGTTGATATAGATACGGATTGCCTGAAAACTGCGGGTTGCCGGGTGTTTATGCCGCTCTTTGATCGGGCTCGCCACCGCAATCAGCGCAGCCAACTCGCCTGTGCGCGTCATCGGTTCTGTGCTGTTACGTTCCACAATGGCGCGCGCAATCCGCTTGGAAAATCGCTCTTCGCCAAAGGTTTTCAACACCCAGGCAATGTCATCGACTTCTGCCGTTTGCAACCATTGCACCGCTGACTGCCCGCGCGTCGGGTCCATACGCATGTCCAACGGGCCGTCGCGCATAAAGGAAAAACCGCGTTCAGGATCGTCCAGTTGCGGCGAAGAGACGCCCAAATCGAGCAACACGCCGTCAATACGCCCGGTTAACCCTAGGGCCTCCACGTAACTTGCCAGCGCGGAAAAAGGTCCGTGAACAATAGAAAAACGGGAATCTTGAATCGCCTCTGCTGCCGCTATAGCTTGAGGATCGCGATCGATAGCCACAAGGCGTCCTTCCGGTCCGAGACGGGAAAGGATCAGCCGCGAATGGCCACCACGGCCAAACGTGCCATCGATGTATGTGCCGTCAGCGCGGATATTGAGGCCATTAACCGCTTCATCCAACAGCACAGTGGTGTGTTTATAATTTTCCGGCATGTATTTCTTTCAGAACGACTACAGTGATAAATCCTGCAATCTCTCGGACAACGGGGCGTCAGAGGATTGCTCAGCGTCAATATCGTCCTTGACCTGTTGATACCAGGCCTGCTCATCCCACAGTTCAAACTTGTTGAACTGGCCGACCAGCATCACTTCTTTCGTCAGGCTCGCATGTTGCCGTAGCGTACTGGCAATCAGCAGACGCCCGGCATTGTCCATCTGGCACTCACTGGCATGCCCCAATAGCAACCGCTGCACGCGGCGCTCAGCGGGATTCATGCTCGACAGACGTGACAACTTTTGTTCAATGATTTCCCACTCAGGCAGGGGATAAAGCAGCAGACAGGGCTGATGGAGGTCAATGGTGCAAACCATCTGACCTTGCGATGCCTCTGACAGCGTTTCCCGATAACGGGTAGGAACGGCGAGCCGACCTTTACTGTCGAGGTTAATCAGTGTAGCCCCACGAAACATGCTCGAGTTACCCCTTCATGACCCTTTTCACCACTTTATCCCACAAATTCCCATACTGATGAGTTTACGGAGGGTATGAAAACCTTGTCAAGCCAGAGCGGACGCACTTTGGAATTATTTCTGCCTCAACACGGACATGAATGGCATAAAATGGAATAACAGACGGAAATTAAGGGAGATTAACGCCATGAAAATTTGAGGAAAAATCATTTCTGGATAAACAATCAGAAAGAAAGAGTAATAATTTCTCATTTTTACTTAAATTTACCATTAATCATAAAACGCTTGTGTCACCGTCGCCGTATTCCTCCTCCATCACCCGAGCACGGCGCTTGCCCGCTGCGCACTCCATACCGAGGTCGTGTATTCAATATGTTGATTGCAGTGTGAAATGTCCGGTTTTGGATGTGGAATAGGCTTTGTTGAATAAATGGCTTTGTTGAATAAATCAAAACTTGTAACGACTGCGCCCCATACGGGTCGATTGTTACGTGATGCGAATACTGTTCGGCATTCCTAATAGCGTGATCCGGTTAAGCGCTTTGACCATGGCCATGGCTTTACCCACCTGAGCATCGTAGTCTCTCAGACTTAGATGACCACCCAGAAGCCTTTTGAACCGGAACATGGCCGTTTCAGCCACTGAGCGCCGGTGATAGC
>NZ_JAHWCO010000230.1:0-2208 GCF_020054415.1 Candidatus Symbiopectobacterium sp.
CCTACGGCGGCCGATGCCTTCCTGGATCGGCTGATCCACAACGCCCACAGACTGGAGCTTAAGGGAGAATCATTAAGGAAAAATAGCCCGGTAGTGGAAAGCGCAGAAGAAACACGCTAACACGATAAAAAAGTTAGGTTCCCGGATGATCTATACGATGCGAAAACGTGATCGACCTTAGATGCGAATCGATGATCGATCACATGCGAATATGCACATTCCCGCGCAGGCGGGAATCTCGTACAAACTAAACGCATTTCTTCTGACAGAGATCCCCGGCTCTCGCCGAGGATGACGAGGGGGAAACCGAGGATGACAAGAGAGAAAGATCTCATCTTTATCAACCTGAGGCCTCGGCGTATCACCGAGGCCCGCATAGGGTTAGCGCGCAGCCGGTTTGGCATGCTTACTGGTACGCGTTAATGTGGCCTGATACACCTTGAAGCGTCCGGTTTGCGCCAGCACGTCGTGGTTACCAAAAGTGGCATCCAGCAATGCCGGATAAGGTAGGAAAGCGTTAGCGACAACGCGTAACTGCCCGCCAATATTCAGGTGCTTGGGGGCTTCACGAATCAGACGATCGGCCGCACTGATGCTGGTTTGCAAGCCATCATGGAACGGTGGGTTGGAGACGATCAGGTCAAAACGTCCGGCAATATCCGAGTAGACGTCGCTGGCAATCACATCGCCTTCCAATTCGTTTAACGTCAGCGTCGCACGGCTGGTCAACAACGCCGCCGCGTTGACATCACTCAGCGTCAAACGCAGCTTTGGCGACTGTTTTGCCAACACCGCCGCCACCACGCCACTGCCGCTGGCAATATCCAGCACCTTGCCTTTCATGTGCGGCGCAAAGGTAGATAACAGCAGCGCGCTGCCGACATCGAGACCATCACGGCTAAAGACACCGGGCAAGGTCGCGACCGGCACATCCTCAACGTAATAGCTGTCTTTCCAGTCATCGAGATTAAATTCAGCAGAAACCTCTAATCGGCCATGATAAAGCCCACAGCGCCGCGCGCTGTCAATCTTGGTTAACGGTGCAAAGTCTTCGAGAACACCTTCCGCGCTACGCACACCGCTGCGGTTCTCACCCACCACAAAAATCTCGCAGCCAACGGCAAGATGCGATAACAGGTTGGTGAGCTGGAACTGCGCTTCCTGTTTGCTCTTCGGCCAGTAGTAAATCAGGGTATCGCAGGCGGCCACCTGCTCAGCATCCACCAGCAAACCAAACCGCGCGTTGTCGCCCATGGTTTTGTTCAGCGGCAGCCAATGGTGATATTGCGTGAGATGCGCGTGCACCTCCGCCGCGTCAAACTGCGCTGGTAACGTGTCTTGAATATCGCCTGCAAACAGCACACGGCGGGAAATAAATTCGTCACTGTGGCGCAGTATCACTTCACTGGCGGGGGGTAATGCTGACATCAGGTGTTCACTCCTCAAAAATAGAACGGCGATTATACCCTAAATTATTCCGGTTGCAGGGGAGCAAAACGGAAAGAACTCTAACACAACGCCGTTGCCAGCCTTGAAGATGAAGCACAGGTACATGAGATGACGCTCTATTAATCCAGCGTTTATCAACGCGTTTGGCTGACCCGCTATTATTCCCATCGTTGGAACCTACATCTAAGGCATATCCCTCTAATAGCAAAAGGTGACGTTAAATGTTTAGTAAAGTGTCAGCAAGGTCGCTACTTTTAGCCGGACTGTTCTTTTCCGAAACGGCATTAGCCTCCCCCACAAAATGCAGCGATCTGGATTCATTGATTAACCAGCGTTTGTCTTACATGAAGGATGTTGCAGGGTATAAAGCGGAAAAACACCTTGCCATTGAAGACGTGCCTCAGGAAGTCAACGTGATGACCAACTCTGTCGCGGTGGCAGAAGCTCGGCGAGTCGGTAAAGCCGTTTATCCAGGCGCAGATGGATGCCGCCAAGGCCATCCAATATTGTTACCGCGCTGACTGGTTGTCTGTTGCAGAAAGTGGCTGGCGCCCCAATCCATTGCCTCAAGTAAGATCAAAAATAAGCGTATTGAACACTGACATTCTCTCTTGTATTGGCTTTGTTGAATAAATCAGAACTTGTAACGACTGCGCCCCATACGGTTCGATTGTTACGTGATGCGAATACTGTTCGGCATTCCTGATAGCGTGATCCGCTTAAGCGCTTTGACCATGGTCATGGCTTCACCCACCTGAG
>NZ_JAHWCO010000318.1:0-1650 GCF_020054415.1 Candidatus Symbiopectobacterium sp.
GAGCGGCGCAGGACGGTTGAATCGGCGACACCCAGAATTTTTGCGATATTGGTCTGGCGTACCCGGACAATCGCCTGATAAGCTGTTGCGACAAGGTGACGACTGATGAACTCAACCGCAGAATTTTTGCGTGTTTTTGCACGTTCCATTTGTGATACTTTCCTTATTGAAAAAAACAGGTTATCGGATGCACGTGTAGAGACACGGCACCAGTGTTTTGGTGATCAACAGACGTGACGAAGCCGTGAGGCAGTCACAGTGAGTGTGTTACTGTGGGATGTTGCGTTCGCCACGTTGTCGGTGGCTTCCGTAGGACGAGTGTCCGTTGTAAAGAGCGGTACTGCTGGTTAGGCTATTGAACGTTTTTTATACAAACGTGAATCATATTTAAGATTGTCTTTCGTCAACCGTTCTAATTGCATAGCTCTTTTTTCAGGAATAAGAGGTGGCCAGCGTGAAACAGCTACATGCGTAATGCCCAGCATGCTTGCAGTACTGCCAACGCCCCCAAAGTATCTAATTACGTCAATTTTTTTCACTTATAACCTCCTTCAGCGCTAGTAAATAGTAACACTAGTTACCAGGAGGGGCAACACTTTTTACCACCAAGAATGGTAATATTGGTTACATGACTATAGATATTCACGACAGAATCCGCTCTAAACGAAAAGAGCTAATGATCACCCAGAACCAGATAGCTAAAATGCTGGGCATAAGCCGCGTATCCGTAACTAAGTGGGAAAATGGAAATTCAAAGCCAGACGGTGAACATCTACATCTACTGGCTAATGTATTCGGTTGCTCTGCTGAGTGGCTGCTTTATGGTGAAAAATCAGCATATAATGATGATTCCAAGCTATATCATTTACTTCCGATGACAATTAGGAAGATCCCTTTACTTTCATGGGAGCAGATCAGCAAATGGGATGGAAAAACCCCAATAGCTGAAATCGGTGATATAGACACATGGATGGAAAGTATGGCTGATACATTACCTAGTGGCTTTATGATGCTTGTAAAGGGCGATTCAATGGCAAATCCTTATGGGATACCATCAATTCCCGATGGCTCTAAAATCTTGGTAGACCCTGATTATGGCAGAATAGAGGATCTAAACGGGAAAATTGTCCTGATCCAGCTTGCAGGTTCAGCAGAGCCTACTATAAAGAAACTGTCTATAGACGGGCCTAATATGTATCTAATACCATTAAATCCATCCTTTAAGGTTATTGAAATTAATGGTGACTACGTGATTAAAGGCAGAGTAACTAAAATAATTCAAGAATTATAATGAGATATAATCAATGCCCTGCTTAAACAGGGTATTTTTTCGCCCATAAAGGTAAAAAAAGTAACATTACATTTGACTTAAAAGGTAACATGAATTACATTATTCCCATCCCCCCACCAGCCAGACGGTGGGACACCAACCCGCAACGGCAATACCCCGGCAGGCAAGACCTCGAGTTACCCGCCGATTGCCTGAGCGTAAGTAGCCAGCCCGAGGCACACGAACATGACGGCGGTTGTGGCAAATTTCAAATACATGCTCTTTACAACGAGCCTCGCGCTCTACGGAAGGCACCGACAACGTGCCGAACCTTTGCCCAGATGTTTTTGGGGTGTGGTGGGCTGAATAAAAATTATAGC
>NZ_JAHWCO010000314.1:0-8117 GCF_020054415.1 Candidatus Symbiopectobacterium sp.
GCCCAGTGAAACGACGGATCCTCGCAACGTAAAATCATGCAGTTAGGCCTCATGAGAAAAGTGTACACCTGAGATGACAAGCATTTTCAACCAAAACTGGCATGGAAAAATAGCATGATTACCTATTATTCAACAAAGCCTTCGCATCACGTAACAATCGACCCGTATGGGGCGCAGTCATTACAGGTTCTGATTTATTCAACAAAGCCCTGCCGTAGCATAACGTGTGCTTAAAAGGTGATAGGTTTACTCATGATCAATCTGCCTTCATGTTTAAAACAATATTTTATTTTATATGAACCGATATTCCTATCATTTGCTCTGTTCCTAGGAAAGTAAACTGAGGATCACGCTTTTATGGTGATTTAATGGCAATTTGTCAACTTGATCATGAAATTACATTTTCTAATTTGACCGCGATTATATGATGTGATTTCTTATTTATAATAACGTAATGCGATAATTTATTATCGCAACACAATAAGATTTGGTTTTATCTCATTCTAAATGAGGAACCTATGTCGCTATTAACTGCTAAAGAAAGGTGATTTTCATCATAAAAACAGATGAATGCGGAGATGTGACATTTCATTGTCGAGAACGGCCTTCAGCCAGTGTTGCCAGTCACGTTAGGCATGTCGAAAACAGAGAGTGGGAGATGTGGGGAAAATGCATCTGTTGCAAATGCTACCGGTGTCGCAGTTGCTACCACTATCGCAATCATTTTTACTCACAAACTGATGCCATCAGAGGGCAGAATTCGTTGCTGTCTGGGAGCAGCGGAAATAACACAGCCAATTAATTTAATTAAAAAACCCTATGGCAATAATAAATCTGGATGTGGTGCTGGCACAAAAGAAGATGCGATCACGTGAGCTGGCCCAACGTATCGGCATTACCGAACAAAATTTGTCATTATTAAAATCAGGTAAGGTGAAAAGCATTCGCTTTGCAACGTTGGAAAAAATCTGTGAGGTACTGGAATGCCAGCCCGGCGACATTCTTGCTTGTCGCCGGGAAGAGTAGCGATGCGGTGTGGTGATTGAGTGTGGTGTTAGTCGGGCAGATTTTGGGCCAGTTCGGTGACAACGGCCAACGCGCCTTTGTCACGCAGGCGCAAGTAGGCGTTGGTCAACGCGTGTACCAACGGCAGGTCGGTGCGCAGGTAATCACCAAATACCGCCGTCAGCGCCAGTAGGCCCTGTACGCGAGCTTCATCGTCCGGAGTGGATGCTACTATGCTCTGTAAGGCTGTCTTCAGCGGATCGCGAATATTAATCGCCGCGCCGCGATCGTCGATCCCGCCAATATAGCGCATCCATCCAGCCACACCGAGGATCAGCGCTTTGCAACTGCTGCCATTGCGCCGATGCCAGCGCAACCCGTCGAGCAGGCGCAGCGGTAACTTTTGCGATCAGTCCATGGCTATCTGCCAGGTGCGATGGTGCAGCGCAGGGTTGGCAAAGCGCGCGAGCAGACGTTCGGCATAGTCTGTCAGATCAACGCCGGAGATGGTTAACGTCTGGGCCTGTTCTGCCAGCATAAGGTGGCGCACAGCCCTGCGGAAGTGCGCATCGGACATGCAGTCGCTGATATGGGTGTAACCCGCAAGATAGCCGAGATAATCTAAAAACGAGTGGCTGCCGTTCAGCATCCTGAGCTTCATGGTTTCATAAGGTGCAACATCCTCTACCAGTTGTACCCCTGCAGCCTCCCAATGCGGTCTGCCCAGCGTAAAACGATCCTCCACAACCCATTGAATATAAGGCTCACAGGCAATAGCACAGGGATCGTCAACGCCAATCGCCTGCGCCACCTCGTGCAGTGTTTGCGCAGTCGCGGCAGGCACGATGCGATCCACCATGGTGGAAGGGAAAGCCACTTCACGTTCAATCCATGCTGCCAGCGTGGGGGCAATCAGGTGGGCAAAATCAAGCACCGCGCGTTGGGCGGCCTTGCCGTTTTCTGGCATGTTATCGCAGGAGAGCACGCTAAAAGGGGAAATTCCCAGCGCGTGGCGGCGGCGCAACGCTTCGGTAATGATGCCCGGCACTGATAGCGGCTCGCGTGGATAACGCAAATCATGCTGGATATGGGCATTGGTGGTGTCCAGATTGCCGTGTGCCTCCGTCAGACAATAGTCTTTTTCCGTAATGGTCAGGGAGATAATCTCCGTTTGCGCATCGGCGAGCTGTGCCAAAATGGCCTCTTTGCCTTCAACGGCAGCGTACGGCGAGGCGCACACTGCGCCCACTATGATGGCCTGATTGCCACTTTCCCCTTTTTCCAACACGGTAAACAGGTGCTGCTGTTCACGCAGCGCTGAAATCATACGGTCATCGCTGAACAGCACCACTTCGCACAACCCCCAATCCCCGCCTTCTTGGTTAAGAACGCGGTGCGTGAGTAGCGCCTGATGTGCTCGGTGAAAAGCGCCAAACCCAATATGTACCATACGCTGGCGTAGGGCTCGGCGATCGTAGCGAGGTACATCGACATTTTTTCGGCAGGGTTATAGTGGCGATACTTTGCTTTTTATCAGTCAGTTATTTGTTTTTTCGCAGGTGATCATGAGCTAAAGGTAGCTGTGATTTTGCACTGGCGCAACGGGAGGATCCAGGAGGCGAAAACTTATGCTCGTTTCTCCTAACTTATCGCGTTTTCTTCTAGCTGCGGCTCAGTCTCGGCGATTTTTGTCTGCTATTTTAGGAAGATACCTACCATCCACACGCATAGAAAGGTCTGCGCGATGAAACTGGAATCCCTCGTGTTACACCACGGCTATACCTCAGAAGCAACCACCAAATCTGCTGCCGTGCCAATTTACCAGACAACCTCTTACACGTTTGATGATACGCAGCATGGCGCTGACCTGTTCGATCTCAAAGTGGCGGGCAATATCTACAGTCGCATCATGAATCCTACCAACGCGGTGCTGGAAGCGCGTTTGGTAGCGATTGAAGGTTGGATCGGCGCATTGGCGCTCGCCTCGGGTATGGCGGCGATTACCTATGCGTTGCAAGCGCTGACGCAGGTGGGGGACAATATTGTCAGCACCAGCCAACCGTACGGTGGCACTTATAACCTTTTTGCACATACGTTGCCGCGTCAGGGGATTGAAGTACGTATGTTTTCTGCCTAGGATTTCGCCGCGCTTTACGCGTTGATTGACGAGCGCACCAAGGCGGTGTTCTGTGAATCCATCGGCAATCCGGCGGGCAACGTGGTCGATATCGCACAGATTGCTGCCATAGCCCATCGCCACGGCGTGCCGGTGATTGTCGATAAAACGGTGGCAACGCCGGTGTTGTGTCGCTCGTTCGAACACGGGGCTGATATCGTGGTGCATTCCCTGACCAAATATATCGGCGGGCACGGTTCCACGATTGGTGGCGCCATTATCGATAGTGGCAACTTTGACTGGGTTGCCAACAAGGCGCGCTTCCCTCTGCTCAGTGAACCGGACCCCTCTTACCACGGCGTGGTGTACACTGAGGCATTCGGCCCAGCGGCGTATATTGGTCGCTGCCGTGTTGTCCCGCTGCGCAATACCGGTGCGGCGCTATCGCCTCACAGCGCCTTTTTGTTATTACAGGGGTTGGAAACGCTCAGTCTGCGCATTGAGCGCCATTGCATCAATGCCGAAGCGTTGGCGAGCTATCCCTCGTCTCATCCTCTGGTTACCTGGGTGAACTACGCGGCTTTACCGGACAGCCCGTATAAACCGACGTGCGACAAAATTTCTGGGGGCAACGCCTCGGGAATTATCGGTTTTGGCATCAAGGGCGGCAAAGCGGCTGGCGGACGTTTTATCGATGCGTTGCAGATGATCCTGCGGTTGGTGAACATTGGTGATGCCAAATCACTGGCATGCCATCCGGCCACGACCACGCACCGTCAACTCAACGCACAAGAGTTAGCACACGCGGGATTGAGCACATTGACGATATTATTGCGGATGTGTCGCAGGCGCTTGAGGCTTCACAGCGCGGAGCATAACAGAGCGTTGCAGAAAGGGGGGGGAGCAGGGATGCTCGATAAATTCCCCGGCGGATGCCGGGGAGTACAGGCAGGCAACTGCGGCAATCAGGTGTATTAGTCGCGACTAGATCTGACACTTGACCTTGAAAGGTTGAGAGTTACCGGTTTTGATATGGGTGTCTGATCCTTAAACAAAACGCGAGGTAACTCTCATGCTTCATATGTACTAGCTCAGACCTGATCTGACAGACACCTGTATAAATAATCGGTAACTGTCAGATCAGGTCTGAGCTAGTACAAATCAGGAGCGGTTGGCATCCGTTTGCGGTGCAGTTGTTTCAACCGGCTGCTGAACTTCATCCGGTACGGCAACCGGCGCGTCTTGCGGTGCCAGTGTTTCTAAAGGTTGTGCAGGTTCCTGCGCACCGTTGATCTTGGTCGGCATGCCGGAACGCGTTCTGATGGCGCTATCCACATCGCTGGTGTTCACGCTCGCGTCAGCAACCACTTTTCTGACTTTGGCGGTGATGCTGATCGGGGCCGGCGAGTCGGAGTGGAACTCTTCTACGGTACGAGACAGCGGATCGTGCACTTCAACGTACCGGGAACCGTCTGGCTCAACGGTGGCTTTTACCGGCTCATTGATAAACTGAACGCGGGTGCCAACTGGCACGTTGTTGAACAGGGATTTGATGTCGTCAGCGCGCAGACGCACGCAACCGTGGCTCACTCGCAGACCGATACCGAAGTTGGCGTTGGTGCCATGAATCGCATACAAGTTGCCGATGTAGAGCGCATACAGCCCCATCGGGTTATCCGGACCTGCCGGATAGACTTTTGGCAGATACTCGCCGCGTGCTGCATATTCAGCGTGCATTTTGTCGGTTGGCGTCCAGGTTGGACCCGCTTTTTTACGCTGTACGCTGGTGGTCCAGTTGACCGGCGTATCTTTACCCAGTTCACCTATGCCGATAGGCAATACGATGACGGTTTTGCTGCCTTTCGGGTAGTAGTACAGGCGCATTTCGGCGCTGTTGATAACGATGCCTTCGCGCGGCGCATCTGGCAGGATCAACTGCTGCGGAATAATCATTTTGCTGCCCGGTTGAGGCAGGTAGACATCCGCATTCGGGTTCGCTTCCATCAGGTTGCTCAGGCCCATTTGGTATTGGGCAGCAAAGGCTTCCAACGGCAGCGTGCTGTCGGTTGGAACGGTAGTTTCCAGGTTTTCCCCGATCAGACGGCTGTTGGCCGGCGGCAGCGGATAAACAACGGCAAATGCTGATTGACTTAAAGCAGCAGCGGCCAGAAGGGTGGTTAAGATCGCGCGAATACTCATCTTCATATCTTTATTGAGTGTGTGATGCCCGAAGGGCTGTGATGTCAGTTGTTGTTAGCGGTTGAACCGCCCGTATGCGCATTATATGGTCAGAACGCCCCCGGAGGGAAATGGCATGTGCAATTCCCCCATTTTTTGCCTCCCAGAGGCAAAAAATGGGGGAATTGCGGTCATCGAGATCTTCGTGATGTCACTCCCGCCCTTTTTTTGTCATTCACGCGCAGACGGGAATCTCCTGCAGGCTAAACACATTCTTTCTGCCTGAGGGCAGAGGACGACAGGCGTTAGATAAAGCGGCTCAGGAAGGCCTAGGTGCGCGGATGTTGCGGTGTAACCAGCACATCACCCGGGCGACCTTGCTCAACCACTACGCCTTCATCAAGAAAGATCACCCGATCGGCGGCTTCGCGGGCAAAACTGATCTCATGGGTGACGACGATCATGCTCAAGCCTTGCTCTGCCAGCGATCACATCGTTGCCAGCACTTCTCCGACCAGCTCGTGATCGAGTGCCGAGGTGGGTTCGTCAAACAGCATCACGGTCGGGCGAATAGCCAGCGCACGCGCAATGGCGACACGCTGCTGCTGCCCACCGGACAGATGGCGCGGATAGGCATCCGCTTTGTGTTCCAGCCCAACGCGTTTTAGCAGGGCCATAGCATAGGTCTGTGCTTCCTGGCGATCCTGCTTATGCACACCGACCTGCGCTTCAACGATGTTCTGCAACAAGGTTATATGGGGATAGAGGTTGAACTGTTGGAACACCATGCCGATGTGACTACGTTGGAGTGCAATGTCGCGTGCTGACAGGTGATAGAGTTTCTCACCGCGCAACTGATAGCCGATTTGTTCATCGCCCATCATGATATATCCTTCATCCATCGTTTTCAGATGGTTGATGCAGCGTAGGAAGGTGGATTTTCCTGAACCCGATGGCCCCAAAATCACTACTGTTTCGCCGCTGTTCACATCCAGATCGATTCCGCGCAGCACATGATTGTCGCCAAAATATTTGTGGACGTTGCGCGCGCGTACCAGCGGCGTTTGCTCACGGGATGTTGTCGCGGCGCAATGCGGCTTGCTCATTGAGGTTCCTCTTTGCCAGACACATTGGCTTTTGCCGGGGGCAATCGGCGGGTTTCCGATGCTGGGAGGCGCTCACCTCGGGAGTAATAGCGTTCGATGGCCAATTGCCCAATATCCAGCAGCGAGGTAATAAACAGATACCACATCACCGCCACCATCAACATCGGGATCACAGCAAAGGTAATGTTATAAATGGCTTGTACCGAATAAAGCAGATCGCCCATTGCGATGACGCTGACCAGCGACGTCGCTTTGATCATGCTAATTAACTGGTTACCGGTAGGGGGAACGATAGCGCGCATCGCCTGCGGAATGATGATGCGGCGTAACGCACGGCTGCGGCTCATGTCGAATGCCTGCGCGGTTTCTACCTGACCGTGATCGACAGAAAGCAGGCTGCCACGAATGATTTCCGCCATATAGGCAGCTTCATTCAGTGCCAGACCGGCAATAGCTGCCGTAAGCGGCGTGATTAGATCGTTGGTCTTCCAACTCACCCATTCCGGGCCAAAAGGAATGCGCAGTGAGACGCGGGGAAAGAGTGTGGCAAGGTTGTACCAAAAAATCAGTTGCACCAGCAGCAGCGTGCCGCGAAAAAACCAGATATAAAACCCGGAAAGTCCGCTCAGTAGCCGATTGTTGGACATGCGCCCGATAGCCAGTAATAACCCCAATACAGTGCCGATAATCATGGCCACCACGGTCAGACACAGCGTCATCGCCAACCCGTTGAGCACGGTTTTTTCATTAACCCACAACCCACTGATAAACCACATGAAATTCAAAGTGCTTATTGTTCCCAATGCACCAAAGCACATAAAAGGCGACAATCAGTGTGAAGCCCCAGGAAAGCCGCTGGCTAAAGCGGCTGGGTTGCAGGGCTCTGGCAACATCTCAATTTGTCCACGGCAAAAAAATTCCTCTCAACGTTATTGACGATGTAATGCGTGGTTTCTGCGAAGAAACGTCGATTACTTGGATAAATTGATGCCCGGTGCAGGCAGCATATTGTCTGACAAGTTCCATTTCTTCATGATGGCGGCATAGGTGCCGTTATCAAACAGCTCCTGATACGCAGCCAGAATAATCGGTGTTAACGGCGAGTCTTTCTCAAAGACCGATCCCTGATACAGGTCTCCAAATCCATTGTGTTGCCCGGTACCGGCCAGTTCGAGCTGCCCATTGGTTTGCTGCACAAAGTAGGTCAGCGGTGCCTGAGAGGAGAAGAAGGCATCTGCGCGATCGGAACGCACAGAGAGGATTGAGGTCGGTTGGTCCGTGTAGGATTGTACCGTCACGGCCGGTTTTCCGGCAGCGGTACAGGCTTGCGATTGTTTGACGATCACCTGCTCTACAGAGCATCCTGCCAATACGGCGATGCGTTTGCCGCAGGTATCGTCCAGGGTATTTATTTTTTCAGGGTTTCCGCTTTTTACCTCAAAGACGACAAATTCACGGACAAAATCCACAAAATCGTTTTTTGCCTGACGCGGCGGGAAATCGCCAGTGGGCACGATTGCGAATTGGTAGCGGCCAGATTGAATACCGCTCAGTATGCCGGGTAATCCGCCCACCGGCTTTGTTGAATAAATCAGAACTTGTAACGACTGCGCCCCATACGGGTCGATTGTTACGTGATGCGAATACTGTTCGGCATTCCTAATAGCGTGATCCGGTTAAGCGCTTTGACCATGGCCATGGCTTCACCCACC
>NZ_JAHWCO010000618.1:0-4065 GCF_020054415.1 Candidatus Symbiopectobacterium sp.
GCTGTGTATACAGCTTGCTAACAATGTGTTTTACTTTTGGAAGTTCGTCGTTGTAAGCCCTGTAGCCATCCGTGTTTGCATGACTGACGACGGTAACGCTGATGGCCACTTTTGCCATAACCGCGTTTTTTCACAGGAGATGTCTGTTCACAAAACGGGCATCTTACATCAACTTTAGCCACTGTATTCCACGTCCGAAACCGGACATTTCACACTGCAATCAACATATTGAATACACGACCGTGTATTTGTTTCAGCAACTGAATGGAATAGGCCACATCAGCGGAAGTAAAAGGCTAGCCGTCGTGCCACTTTACCCCCTGACGCAAATGAAAAGTATAGGTTTTGTCATCGTGGCTGATATCCTAGGATGTTGCCAACTGTGGCTGTGGATTAAGATCGTAATCGTAGGTCAGCAGCCCTTCCGTGACTTTGCTACTGACCGCAATCGCCGGTTGAGCGACGGTCGCGAGTGAAACCAATGTGGATGGCTCACTGGACAGTATCAGCGTCAGTGCACCGCCGCGCTGCGGCGTGGTGGCAGCGTGCGCGCTGGCACCCAGCCATCCTGAAAGCAGGATGGCGTTGCCTCCCCAGCGAGACAAACGGGTAAACCATGACATAAAACCCCCTAGTTGAAGATCAAAAAAACAAAGATGAGCGAATGAAATTCAACCTAACAAATATATATTTTATATTGTATAACCTTTATGGGATAACCAATTGTGTAAACTGGAAATGCGCGCCACACGGCCTGTCCATGCCTACCATTAAACCTTTCATAGCGCTTTTTCTTTCTCACCAAGCGCAATCATTTTCTGAGAGGCGTGAAGCCACACGCCTTTCACACGAGTCGCTTGGCGAAAGGCGACCGTGCCCACGGGGGGCATCGGAATTTGCTGGTAACGTGCCAATTCAATACCGTCGTTATCTATCTGATCGAGTTGGTTCAGGCGGTTAGGTTTTTGAAGCGAGTGGGGTACAAATTCCTCTTTACTGACGTGGAACATGCGGGAAAGACTGTCTAGCTTCATTAACTTCACATCCATAGATGTTCAGGTGGCAACATGCACCTGAAATAACGGCACTATTATACTGATAAATAAAGGTATATCTGTCAAAAACCAGTCTGTTTGAGACCGTATGGCAAACAGGCTACGGATGCGCAGTGCTGGATTGCACGGTACTTGCGGGGATGATGGGGAGTGGTTCATCGTGGTGGATACGTGCGCGTAACGAATCGTCCTGCTTTTCTTGGCCCGAGCGAGAATAGTCATAAGGCAGCAGCAAGGTATCCATAACGGCAGAAAACGGCATATCGAGGATCACCAGTGGCGTCATGGCCCAACTGGCATCTTCACTGTGCAGGGCGTCCATATTGGCACGCGTGCCGGAATAGTAACCCTGATGGGGACCGGTGTGCGCCATCACGCTGGAACAACCGACAGTAAGCGTCAACCCGCTTCCTGCTATCAACAAAGAGAGTGCGGTACGTCTCAGTACTTTCATATCGCTGTCCATTGAGAAATGGTCGGCTTACGCCAGGCCTTGCCACGGTATAACGGGCTCTAAGTAAGATGTCATGTTTTGTGCTGTGGTGGTAGTACTTCATTTTCCGATAAATTTTTCGGAAAATGAAAAATTGCTTCGATCACGGTCTTGAAAGTTTGAGCCCGGTCCCCATCTTTATTGTAGCCCCAGATTATGACGCTACGCCGACAGGGTAGTCGATGGGGTGTGGGGCCTGTCTATCAAAGAAGGCTCATATCAATCCTCGCTGAATGTTTAGGAGGCTGTAATGCGCAATTTCGATTTTTCTCCCCTGTATCGTTCCGCCATCGGTTTCGATCGTTTGTTTAATCTGCTGGAAGCCGGACAAAGTCAGGGTAACGGTGGGTATCCTCCCTACAATGTTGAACTGGTGGATGACAACCATTACCGCATTGCCATCGCTGTCGCGGGTTTTGCAGAGCATGAGCTGGAGATTACCGCTCATGACAATCTGCTGATTGTGAAAGGCGCACACGGCGGTGAGCCGGTAACACGTAACTATCTCTATCAGGGCATTGCCGAGCGCAATTTTGAGCGTAAGTTCCAACTGGCTGAGCACATTCAAATTACTGCTGCCAATCTGGAACATGGCTTGTTGTACATCGACCTAGCGCGCGTGGTGCCGGAAACGATGAAGCCGCGCCGTATTGATATCAAGTAAAACTAGCACCCAGTTTTAACGCCTGCCCGCCGTTAGGGGGCGAATTCGGTGGAGCCTTTCTGCTCCTCTGAAGGCACACTCTCGCTTCAAATAAGGAGTCACATTATGCGTAACTATGATTTATCACCGCTGCTGCGTCAGTGGATCGGTTTTGACAAATTGGCCAGCTCAATGCAGGGCACTCAGGAGGCCGTTGAGTTTCCTCCCTACAACATTGAGAAAAAAGACGACAACCACTATCGTATCACGCTGGCCTTGGCCGGGTTTCAGCAAAGCGAACTCGCGATCGAAGTGGAAGGGCCACGTCTGACGGTAAGCGGTACGCCGACGCTGCCGGAGAAGAAAGTGGAATATCTGCATCAGGGGCTGGCGTTTAAACCGTTCACCCTGAGCTTTACGCTGGCGGAGCACCTGTCTGTCTCCGAGGCGAAATTTGAACTCGGTTTGCTGCATATTGATCTGGTGCGTGAAGTACCTGCAGAACTGCAACCGCAGCGTATCGCCATTGGCGGCAACCGCCCTGAGTTGACGCACGCGCCTGAATCGGCCAGCGATGCTTAATCCGCAAAATAACGCGGTGAGTCTGTTACCCATCCCCGGTTTTGCCGGGGATTTTTATTTCCCTATCACCCATAAGGAGTTGTGCTGAAAGGCACGGATTCTCGCTTCCCCTTCTGCCAGACTGCCTGTCAGTGGCGCTTTTGTCGCGTAGGTCTAGACTGATTTTCAAGCGAAAGACGGCTGCACAAGGATACGGCTATGAGTGATATCGCACTGACCGTGAGTATGCTGGCGTTAGTAGCAGTATTGGGGTTGTGTGGATAGGCAATTGGCGTATCTACGGCGTTGGGTTGGGTATTGGCTGCGTGCTGTTCGGTGACATTGTGGTGGGGCATTTTGCCCAAGACTTCCAGTTCACCCTCAACAACGACATGCTGCACTTCATTCAGAAGTTTGGACTGCTCCTGTTTGTCTACACCATCGGTATTCAGGTGGGTCCCGGCTTCTTCTCTTCATTACGCGTTTCCGGCCTGCGGCTAAACGGCTTCGCGCTACTGACCGTGCTGTTGGGCTGTATTGTCACCATCATCCATAATCTGTTTGCCGTTCCGTTGCCGATTATTCTGGGGATTTTCTCCGGTGCGGTGACCAACACGCCCTCTCTGGGAACAGGGCAGCAGATCCTGACCGATTTAGGCTCTAATCCGGCGCAGGTTACCCTGATGGGCACAGGTTATGCGATGGCCTATCCGCTAGGCATCTGTGGCATTTTGCTGGTAATGTGGTTGCTGCGCGTGGGGTTTCGCATCATGGCTGAGGCGGAAGCCAGGCAATTTGATAACAGTAACGGCCATCACCATGAGCAGCTGCAAACCATGAACATCAATGTGAACAACCCGAACTTGCAGGGGTTGGCCATTCAGGATGTGCCGATGCTCAATAGCGATGCTATGTCTGCTCCCGCCTGAAACGCGGCGATACGCTGATGGTGCCCGCGCCCGCTACCTTGATTCAATTGGGCGATTATCTGCATCTGGTGGGTGCCCGACATGATTTGGATCAGGCACGTCTGGTGATGGGCGATGAAGTCGATACGTCGCTTTCCACGCGCTGCACGGATCTGCACGTAGAGCGTGTGGTCGTGACTCATGACAAGGTGCTTGGGGCTTTGTTGAATAAATAGAACTTTTGGGTAATCATCGGAGCAGATAACCACAGTTGTTTCAAAATCAGGTCTCCATGGCAAAACAAAATTTTAAAATCACCAACTGGCCCTCTTATAACAAGGCCATCAAGCAGCGCGGTTCTCTAACCGTATGGCTAGATGAATCAGCCATTGCTGCATGGACGGA
>NZ_JAHWCO010000094.1:0-1260 GCF_020054415.1 Candidatus Symbiopectobacterium sp.
AGGTGGGTGAAGCCATGGCCATGGTCAAAGCGCTTAACCGGATCACGCTATTAGGAATGCCGAACAGTATTCGCATCACGTAACAATCGACCCGTATGGGGCGCAGTCGTTACAAGTTCTGATTTATTCAACAAAGCCTAGGATCATCTGTACTTATCATCGAACGCGAGTACTACGTTTGATGCTATATCAACTCATTTGAATACACGACCTGGTTTGTGCTGTGGCTTGGCTTTGTTGAATAATAGGTAATCATGCTGTTTTTTCATGCCAGTTTTGGATTAAAATGCTGATCGCTCCGGGATGCGTCACCACGCTCTGGATTTAACATACTGATTTTACGTCAAGGGAATCCGCAGCCTTTATGGCTACGCAGCATAATATCTATTTATTCAACAAAGCCCTTATTGAATACACGACCAGCGCTGTATACTATTTACGATTCTCCAAATAAGAAATATACCCTCTTCCAATTTTAGAATGTGGATTTATATTATTAATATGACCATTTAGGTGTTTTTTTATTGCTTTATTTGGATTTTTCTCAAAATCACTTATTGCTTTTTTTAATGAATTTGCAAAGTCAAAGTTTTTCCCCTCAAAGAAAGGACTATCTTTTACACTCAAAGAAACAAGATGAGAGAATAACTTATGGTTTTTCTTTAATTTTGAATCATATAATTTAAAATCAACGTTTTTTAGTTTTTTTATTGATTCGTTTTTAGCGTTAAGAATATTTCTAGCGAACTGAATATCCTTATCTTTTTTTGTTAGGCTAGCCAACTTAACAGCTGATGAACCACTATTAAATACATGCGATTTTGTGTAATGATACGATATTTGTAATACTTTCACATCTGTCACTCCTATTTTTATACCAATGAACCGCGCTGTCTGAGCGCGTTGTTGTAGGTGGTCCAGTTGGTGATTTTAAACTTTTGCTTTACCATGGAAACCCGATGCTGAAACGACTATAGCGATCAGATCCGCCAATTACCTGAAAGTTCGATTTATTCAACAAAGCCCCATTTTCACTCTCCTAAGTAGGGTCACCGCTCACTGCTGATGACCGTTATTAAACCATGCGTTTATTTAATATTCACATAAATAACGCTCATTCACCGGCTTTGTTGAATAAATCAGAACTTGTAACGACTGCGCCCCATACGGGTCGATTGTTACGTGATGCGAATACTGTTCGGCATTCCTAATAGCGTGATCCGGTTAAGCGCTTTGACCATGGCCATGGCTTCACCCACC
>NZ_JAHWCO010000282.1:0-12911 GCF_020054415.1 Candidatus Symbiopectobacterium sp.
TGACACGCCTGTTTTGGATTAAAATGCTGATCGCTCCGGGATGCATCACCACGCTCTGGATTTAACATACTGATTTTACGTCAAGGGAATCCGCAGCCTTTATGGCTACGCAGCATAATATCTATTTATTCAACAAAGCCGCCAGAGGTAAAAAACGGTGATTCAGAGATGCCCAGCATCATGCGCAGGCCATAGAACATCGAATAGCCGTTAACGAAACCCGCGAGAATGGTGAACCCTTACCACAGGCCGAGAGCCCAGGAAAACATTTTTTTTGGCCCGAATTTATCAACCAGCCAGCCCGCAGGCAGGTTGGCGAGCGCATAGGGCCACAAAAAGGCCGAAAGTAGCAGGCACATCTGGGTGGCGCTAAAGCCGAACTCTTTGGAAATCGTGGTGTTGGCGATGCTGATGTTGGCGCGGCCGAGGTAGTTCACCACGGCTGCGATCAGCAACACCAGAATAATACTCCAACGTAAACGGGATATTTTTTGCATTGGTGGTGTAACAGCAGCAGGTTGAGATAACGATGTTGTCTCTTTCATTTTATTTATTTTCCGTGAGCAGGCTGAGAGGAATCTGCGAATAAACGATTCGCCGTGAGTCTGGCTGTAAGGACGTTGTTGTAGGATGCAGGGCGTGCCGTGCTGTTCTTGCGCCCAATCACGTTGGTCACATACGATCATGCTGAAAATCTCCTGGTTTTTTTATTTTTCATCGCGGGAATCACGAGGTGTTCCCGCTCGTTGTTGTTATTTTTTATTGCGCAATTTTTTTCTGATAATGCGCGGTGCCGTGGCGAATCTGGTCGAGGATCACGGTCAATCCCCAGAATTTCTCCAGCACGTCATCCTTGTTTACCCGGCAGTGAATGCTGTCAAAGGTGCCGTGGCGTTGATGGTAAATTTTGGCGTTTTTCGGATAGCCCAGCGTTTCAGTAACGGCAGACAGTGACAGGGAATCGGCCAGTTCATCTGCCAGCGCGGGGTTTTCCTGATGGTGGTGATACAGCCACACGTACAGTTCTGGGTGGAACTTGGTGAACACGCCGCTGAAACCGCGCGAGCCCGCTTTCATTGCCGGGAAGGCAATGGCGGCATTGGCGTTGATGATATTAAGCGGGGTGTCCTGCACCAGTTTGACGCGGCGGGTTACGGTGTCCAAATCGCAGCTTACGTCTTTCAGCACCACGAAACGGCCGGTGTTAGCACAGTAAGTTAGCTCTTCGTCACTCAGCAGGCGACGATACGGCGCCGGGCACTCATACAGAACCAGCGGCAGCGATTCCGGCAGCGCATCCAGAAGACTGTTCAGCGTACTGAAGAAGATGTCACTGCCGGTTTTCTGCGGATCGAGGTGGTTAGCCACCAGCACCAGAGCATCAATGCAGGTTTTCGCCATGGCAAACAGCTCTTCGATTTGTGCACCGAGGTCGTCACTGATGTGACCGGAGGCGATCACTGGCACGCGGCCTTTCACATGGTCGACAACGAAACGGGCCACCGCCACGCGTTCTTCCAGCGTCAGGAATTGCATTTCACTGGACTGGCATACGGCAAACAGCGCATCGACCTTGTTTTCCAGATACCAGTCAATCAGGTTGGCTAGGCCGGGATAGTCTACGTCGTTCTGTTCGGTGAACGGTGTAGGCATGACAGGGACGATACCATCGATTTTTTTCATTTTTTATTTCTCAGAATACAGACTGTGCGGGCGCAGGCACGCAGGCATTAACGTTGTGATAAACGTGCGATAACCTGTTGATGTTCTCGCATGTTTGATGCACCTTCCCGCTCGACCGCTAGGGAAGCAAAGGCGGAGGCATAGGTCGCGGCCTGCACCATGCTTTGCCCGTTGGCTAGTGCGGCGGCAAAGGCACCGTTAAAGGCATCTCCTGCGCCAGTGGTATCCACACCGAGCGCCGGAATGTGTTGGGACTGGTGGCCGTCATACAGCAGCACACCGCGCGATCCCATGGTAATGATGACGCGCTTGGCACCCATACGTGCGATTTTCAGTGCGGCTTCTTTGGTGCTGTCAAAATCCTGAATGTCGATACCCGATAGCAGTGACGCTTCTGTTTCGTTAGGCGTGATCACGTCCAGATAATCCAGATAGGGCAGTATCTCGCTGGGGTAGGGAGCCGGATTGAGGATCACTTTTTTGCCCAGCGCATGCGCCAGCTTGATGACGTTCAGGGTGACGGAAAAGTTATTCTCCAACTGCACCAACAGCACGTCTGACGTGGTTAATTCCGGTGCGATGGCTGCCACTTCATCATCGGTGATGGTCTGGTTGGCGCCGGGATAAATGGCGATCATGTTCTCGCCGTTTTGCTGTGAGACATAAATGATGGAGTTGCCAGTGGGTTCCGTATCGGATTGATACAGTTTGAACGCGTGAATATCCGATGACGACAGATGGTCGTAGGCAAACTGGCTGAACTGATCGGTGCCTACCTTGGTGACAAAATAGACCTGTGAACCTCCCCGACTGGCGGCCATCGCCTGATTGGCTTCTTTACCGCCGGGGCCGAGGGCGCTGCCCTGCGCAATGATCGATTCGCAGCCTTTGGGAAAACGCGCCACCTTGGCGACGATATCGACGTTGAACGATCCTAAAATACACACCTTTCCGTTCATCTTGTTTCCTTTCTGTTTGCTGGTTTGATGCAGGGTCTGCTTTTCCAGTCGCTTGAGCAGCACTTCAAAATTTTTACTGCGGGGAGCAATCAACTCAGACTGCAAACTGCGCCGCACAATAATGGCACCTCCGTAGCAGCGCTGAACCAGATTCAAGCGCACAAACTCGTTCAGGTCGCTGCGGATCGTCTCTTTGCTCACGGCAAATGCGGTGGCCAGATAATCAACACTTGCACGTTCGTGTTTGGTTAAATAAGCCAGAATTTTATTACGTCTTTCTTCTAGGAACATGGTCACCTCGCTGCTGGATATGAGCCTAAAGGAGCGGCTATGGTTAAAAAGTGACTATCGTCATAGGATAATGGGCAAAACGGAAGTGTGTATGTGGTTGATGTATAACGAATTGCCAGCGACAGCGATGTTCGTGGCGTGGGCGTCAGGGTAGACAGCAAGTTTATCAGAACAATATTTCAACCCTCTTAATAAAACGATGTGATATTTTTATGACAAATCAATTTGCTAACGGATAAACCACGATGGCAATTCGCCTAACAGCCTTATCTCAGCCACGCTTGGCACAGGCGTTTGTCGATTATATGCAAACGCAGAATATTCAACTGGAGTTACGCTTCTCTGGGCAGGAAGCGGAACTCTGGCTGGACGATGAGGCGCGGTTGACTGAAGTACAACAGGCGCTTGAGGTGTTCATTCAGGATCCGATGCATCCGCGTTATCAAGCGGCCAGTTGGCAGGCGGGATCAACCTCTTCGCCCCTGCGCTATGCGCGTTTCTCTTATTTGCAGACGTTACAGCAGCGCGCCGGCCCGCTGACGCTGGGTGTGATGGTTACCTGCATTGTCGTTTATCTGTGGATGACGATATTCGGTAACGATCGTGCCATGATATGGCTCCCTTACCCAGACGCAGGACAACGAGGCCAGATATGGCGCTGGTTCAGCCACGCTTTCCTGCATTTCTCCTTGCTGCATATTTTGTTTAACCTGATGTGGTGGTGGTATCTGGGCGGGCCGGTAGAGAAAATTTTGGGGACGCGCAAGCTACTGACCTTGGCGCTGCTCTCTGCGGTTGCCAGCGGCTGGATACAATCATTCTTCAGCGGCATCTATTTCGGGGGCTTGTCCGGCGTGGTGTACGCCTTGATGGGCTACGTCTGGCTATACGGTGAACGCGTGCCGTCGGGCCCGTTGTTCATGCAGCGCGGATTGATGGCCTTCGCATTGTTGTGGTTGATTGCCGGATATTTCGATATTTTAGGTCTACGCATTGCTAATGCCGCGCACGTCGTGGGTCTGGTTATTGGGTTGGTGCTGGCTTTTTGGGATACGCAGCAGAAAAAAGCATGATCGCAACCCGGTAGCATTACGGGGTGAGCGTTGCCAGCAGCACAGAGAAGTCTCAACCAGAGGGTTGAGTGGAAATCTGTTTTAGGGGAACAACGTGAGGCAAACACAGCGGCACGACGCCATCATTGAACTGGTGCGTCGGCAGGGATATGTCAGTACCGAAGACTTGGTAGAACATTTTTCGGTCAGCCCGCAAACGATTCGCCGGGATCTTAACGATCTGGCGGAGCAGAACAAGATCCATCGCCACCACGGCGGTGCGGCACTGCCTTCCAGCTCGGTGAATACGGCTTACAATGATCGCAAGATGATGTGGTCAGATGAAAAAGCACGTATTGCACGTAAAGTCGCCAACCAAATCCCGGACGGTGCTACGCTGTTTATAGATATCGGGACAACGCCAGAAGCGGTTGCCTATGCGCTGTTGCAACATAAGGATCTACGGGTCGTAACCAACAACCTGAATGTGGCGACGCTGTTGATGGGAAAAGAGGATTGCAGGTTGATTCTGGCAGGCGGCGAAGTGCGCACCCGAGACGGCGGCATTATGGGGGAGGCGACGCTGGATTTCATTTCTCAGTTTCGTCTGGATTTTGGCATCCTCGGCATCAGCGGCATTGACATGGATGGCTCCTTGCTGGAGTTTGACTACCATGAAGTGCGCACCAAACGGGCAATTATCGAGAATTCCCGCTGCGTTATGCTGGCCACCGACCACTCTAAATTCGGTCGCAATGCGATGGTGAATCTGGGCAACATGGACCTGATCGACTATCTTTTTACCGATCAACTACCACCACCCATCGTAATGAAAATCATTGAACAACATAAGGTGCAGTTGGAGTTGTGCTGAGCCAGACGTGCCTTTTTCTGATTGATAACAGGGGAGAGGTACGATGGGAAAGCTGTCATTCAACCACACGCTGTTTATTGCTGCATTGCACCGCCAACGACAACACTATGGCGTGGCGGCGCTGACCTGCCTCAGCGCCCAACAGCAGTGGCATGTTGTCAGTACTGCGCTGGCGGAGCAGCTTGCCGCTCATCCGATAACCCCTCCCGATTCGCCGCTAGGCCGTCATGTTAACTACCTCTCCATGGAATTTTTACCGGGTCGTCTCACCGGCAATAACCTGATTAACCTGGGATGGCACTCCGCCGTGGCAGCGGTGCTGACAGAGCAGGGACTTAACCTCAGCGATGTGCTGGAAGGCGAGACTGACCAGGCATTGGGTAACGGGGGGTTAGGGCGTCTGGCCTCCTGTTTTCTGGATGCGATGGCGACGGTGGTGCAACCGGCGATGGGCTACGGGCTGGACTATCAATACTGCCTGTTTCGCCAACGTTTCGAGGCCTGCCAGCAGCATGAGTATCCTTATGACTGGCAGCGCGATGCTTACCCTTGGGGACGACCGCAGCCTGAACTGAGCGTGAAGGTCGGTTTCGGTGGCGCTATCGAACAGCGCGATGGAGAGGTTGAAAAATGGCAACCCGCCTTTTATTTTCGCGGTAAGGCACGCGATGTGCCGGTGATGGGCTATCAAAATGGCGTGGTACAGGTGTTGCGGCTCTGGCACTCTACCGCAGAAACACCTTTTGATCTCACAACATTCAACGCCGGACGCTATCTGGACGCGGAGCGCGCCGGTGTGTCAGCGGCGAGCCTGACGAAAGTGCTTTATCCGAATGACAACCATGCCGCCGGTCGGCGTCTGCGCCTGATGCAGCAATATTTTCAGTGTGCCTGCGCCATCGCGGACATTGTGCGGAGACACCTTAAGGCTGGGCGGACGTCGTCAGCGCTGCCAGAGTGGGAGGTGATTCAACTCAATGACAGGCACCCGACGCTGGCTATTCCGGAATTGTTGCGCGTGTTACTGGATGAACATCATCTGGATTGGAACGAGGCGTGGGGTATCACCCAACGTATGTTTGCCTATACCAACCATACGTTGATGCAAGAAGCGCTTGAGCGCTGGCATGATGGCTTGTTCCGTCGCCTTCTACCCCGCCATTTTGATCTTATTAACACCATTGATACACACTTCAAAGCGCAGGTGGAACAACAGTGGGGGTCACAGGCAAAGCATATCTGGCCGCATGTTGCCATTCGCTATCAGCATCAGGTGCGCATGGCAAACCTGTGCGTGGTGGTCTGCTTTGCCGTTAACGGGGTGGCAGCACTGCATTCGCGTCTGGTTGTGAGCGATCTTTTTCCAGAATATCGCCAGCTTTGGCCGCAAAAATTTCATAACGTGACGAATGGTATTACGCCACGCCGCTGGCTAAAACAGTGTAATCCGGCGCTATCGGCACTGATGGATGAAACGGTTGGCACGGCCTGGGCCACGGATTTACCCGTCTTGCGTGCGCTCGAACCTTACGCCGATGACAGTGCGTTTCGGGCGCGTTATCGCGCCATCAAGCAGCAAAATAAAGAAAATCTGACAAACTGGGTAAGCCAGAATCTGGGGATAAAACTGGACCATCACGCCCTGTTTGAATTGCAGATCAAACGCTTGCATGAGTACAAACGCCAGCATCTGAATTTGCTCCATATTCTTTCACTTTACCGCCAATTGCGTGATAACCCGCATCTGGATATAGTTCCGCGCGTCTTTTTATTCGGGGCTAAGGCTGCACCTGGATATGTGCTGGCAAAAAATATTATCTACGCCATTAACAGCGTATCGGAGAAGATTAATCGGGATAAGCATGTCAGAGATCGTTTGCGTATACTGTTTATTCCAGATTATCGTGTGTCGCTGGCGGAACGAACCATTCCCGCTGCCGGTGTGTCGGAGCAAATCTCCACCGCTGGGAAAGAGGCCTCAGGCACCGGGAACATGAAGCTGGCATTAAACGGTGCGCTGACAGTGGGGACGCTGGACGGTGCCAATGTGGAAATGGCGCAGGAAGTAGGGGAAGAAAACCTGTTTATTTTCGGGCATACGGTGGATGAGGTTAAAAGCGTGCTGTCACAGGGTTACGATCCTGGTGTGGTGCTCAAGCAGGTGCCGCAGTTGACTCCATTGCTGGATGAACTGGGCAGCGGCGCGTTTAGCCACTGCGACAAAACGGCGTTTGCGCCGTTGCTTGAAAGCCAGCTGGATAAGGGCGACCCCTATCTGTTGTTGGCCGATTTTGCGTCCTATTGACAGGCGCAGCAGAGTGTGGATGCGCTGTATCGTGAAACGGAGGAATGGACGCGACGGTGTGTGCTGAATACCGCGCGAATGGGTTTTTTCAGTGCCGATCGGGCGATTCATTATTATCAGACGCGCATCTGGCACGCGCGCAGTTGAGGAAAGGAAGATGTCATTCAAGGTAGATAACCCGAAGTTCGCTCCTGTCGGCGTTGCCGATACCTATACTGATGCATACGGTAAAACGCACCTTGTCGATGTTGCGGTGAAAAAACAACTGTTGGCCATGATGGCGACGAGCGGTTGCGAAAACGCACTGCTGCCTTCGGTTCGGGTTTTTCGTCAGGGCAAGGCGGCGCTAATTCCCCTCTCAGGCGACGGCGAGTTTGGTTGGACGCTGATGTATGAAAACGGGGGGCAGGTTCAGGGCAACGTAACGGGAGGTAGTGAACTGCTGCTGCCGGATGCTTTACCACTGGGGTATCACGAACTGATATTGATGCGCGGTGAACAGCGCTGGACCTGCCGCGTGATTGTTGCACCGCAGCGTGGCTATGAGCCGGAGCCCTTAACCCAAGGGAAACGCTGGTGGGGCGTTAACGTGCAGCTTTATACGCTGCGCTCGCAGGATAATTGGGGGATTGGCGATTTCGGCGATCTGCGCCAACTGGTAGAGCAAGTGGCACGACGCGGCGGCGCCTTTATCGGCGTGAATCCACTGCATGCGCTTTATCCTGCCGACCCCGAGGTTGCCAGTCCTTACAGCCCCTCTTCTCGTCACTGGTTGAACATCATTTATATCAACGTCAACCGTATTGATGATTTTCAACAGAGCAAAGAGGCGCAAGCCTGGTGGCGACAGGATGACACACAGCGGCAACTCGCGGCATTGCGTGCCGGACGCTGGGTTGACTACAGCGGTGTGATGGCGCAAAAACTGGCCGCATTGCGGCTGGCATACGACTTCTTCAAGACGCGCAGTGTGCTCGATCCGCGCGTCAGCGCATTTCGTCAATTTGTGGTCAGCGGTGGGCAAAGCCTGCAACGACAAGCCACCTTTGATGCGTTGCAAACCTGGCTCAAACGTCAGGGGGAGAATTATGGCGATTGGCAGCAGTGGCCAACGCGTTATCACGATGTTCATGGCGACACGGTGAAAACGTTTTGTCAGGAAAATGAGCACGAGATTGCGTTTTACTGCTGGATGCAATGGGTGGCTAGCGAGCAACTGGCTGAGTGTTTTGCGCACAGTAAAAAGCTCGGGATGCCTATTTGCCTATACCGGGACATGGCCGTGGGCGTGGCGCAGGGCGGCGCGGAAACTTGGGATGAGCGTCGGTTCTACTGCTTGGAGGCCGCCATCGGTGCGCCGCCCGACCCGCTGAGGCCGCAGGGGCAAAACTGGTCGCTGCCACCGATGAACCCACTCGTGATGCAGGCGCAGGGATATCAGCCGTTTATCGATGTGCTGCGCAGCAACATGGCGCACTGTGGCGCATTGCGTATCGACCACGTGATGGGGCTGCTGCGCCTGTGGTGGATACCCAAAGCCGAGCCCGCTACGCACGGCGCCTATGTACATTATCCGCTGGATGATTTACTGGCTGTGCTGGCGCTGGAGAGCCAACGCCAGCGTTGTCTGGTCGTGGGTGAAGATCTGGGGACGGTACCGGCCGAGATTGTGGATAAACTGCGCGACAGCGGCGTTTACTCTTACAAGGTGCTGTTTTTTGAACAGGATGAGCACAATCACTTTCGGGCTCCACTCGACTATCCGCGCCAGTCGATGGCGACGATTACCACACACGATCTGCCCACGTTGCGCGGCTTTTGGCAAAACGTAGATCTGTCATTGGGCAAAGAACTGGGCCTTTATCCCGATGAGCCCACGTTGCAGCAGCAGATGGAACAGCGTGACAACGCCAAGCAGGGATTGCTTGATGCGCTGCATCAGTATCAGCTATTACCGCAGCGCGTAGGGAGCAATGCGGCGTTAACCGCGATGGGTACGCAACTGAGCCGTGGTGTGCAGCGTTACCTAGCGGACAGCCGCAGTGCCTTGCTGGGGTTGCAACTCGAAGATTGGCTGGATATGGCAACACCGGTCAATATTCCCGGCACCACGCGGGAATACCCTAACTGGCGGCGCAAGCTAAGCAGAACGGTGACATCAATATTCAGTGATCGTCACCTGGAACGTTTGATTCGCGATCTCGATCTACGACGTGGTTTGGCGTTGCCACCTGAAACGGCGAGTGGAGCCAGTGAGCGTTGATGGGTTGAGGTTTGCTCCCCACGGGGACGTGGGGAGTATGGCTATCAGTGGATCAATAGTATGAATGTTCGCCGCGCTGGTGCTCTGTCAAATCGCGCACGCCTTTCAGCTCAGGGAATTTCTCTAGCAGCTCTTTCTCGATCCCTTCTTTCAGCGTGTAATCGACCATTGAACAGCCGTTGCAACCGCCGCCGAATTGCAGGATAGCCAAGCCATCATCGGTGATTTCCATCAGCGTTATACGACCACCGTGCCCGGCCAACTGAGGGTTGATCTGGGATTGCAGCACATACTCCACGCGTTCCATCAACGGCGCATCGTCACCCACTTTGCGCATTTTTGCGTTAGGCGCTTTCAGCGTCAGTTGAGAGCCCAACTGATCGGTAACGAAGTCGATTTCAGCATCTTCTAGGTAAGGTGCACTCAGTTCATCCACGTAGGCGGAAAGTTTCTCGAACTTCAGTTCAGTGTCGGAAGCTTCCACCGCATCCGGCGGACAATAGGAAACGCCACACTCAGCGTTAGGCGTGCCCGGATTGATAACGAAGACGCGAATTTGTGTACCTTCTTCTTGTGCTACCAGCAGTTTGACAAAGTGGTCTTGTGCAGAGTCGGTAATACGGATCATAGTGGGTTAACTCAATAGTTGACTACGCTTATCGGTCATAATACGCCCATCGTGGCGTTAACTCCAATTCATTCACGGTAAATGCCATTTATGGCAACAAAGGCGCTCACGCATCGAGCAGCGTGCGGCACAGGCACCACACCTGAATATGCGCGACACCCTGTGCCTGTAAAACGCGGCAGATCTCTGTCACAGTATTGCCGGTGGTCACCACGTCATCCACTAGCGCCACCCGCAGCCCGGAGAGATCCTGGTCGCAAGCAAACGCATGACGCAGGTTGTAGCGCCGCTCAGAGGCGAACAGGTGCTGTTGCAGGGGTGTATTACGCACACGCCTGAGCGCATGTGGATGATAGCGACAGCGTAGCCAACGTGCCAAAGGCTGGGCCAGTAACTCGGTTTGATTGAAGCCGCGCCGCTAGCGCTGACGGCGGTGCAGCGGCACGGTGAGCAGTACATCGGGTTTCTCAATGCGTTCAGGATCAAGACGATATACGTTAAGCCAGCGCAGTAACATCTGTCGCGCGAGTACCTGCACTAGTTCGATGCGCCCGTGGAATTTGAACTGTTTCAATAGCGTGGTGAACGGTGGACGGTAATCGGAGAAAAACGTCAGGCTGTGCCAGCATGGCGGGCGATACAGGCAGCGGAAGCACGGCAACGTGGCATTGCCGGAGGGTAACCCGCAGCGCGGGCAGCATACTGGCGGAGCTGGAAGATGGCGCTGACAATAGCGGCAAATACCGTGGTGGTAATGATAAAGCGGTTGTTGGCATAGCCAGCAGTTAGCGCCGATGGTTAACATAGTAGCCTCGCAACAAAATATCGAACGACTAGCAGGAAGATAATTGATGACAACGCTCTACTGGCACACTGAAGGGGAAGGGAAATGTGATCTTGTGTTGCTGCACGGATGGGGGCTGAACGCGCAGGTATGGCAGGGTATTGCGACGCGATTGGCTCCGCATTTTCGACTGCACTGTGTGGATCTCCCCGGTTATGGCCGTAGTGTGGGATATGGAGCGTTACCGCTTGCTGACATGGCTGATATCGTGCTGGCACAGGCACCCGAGCAGGCTGCCTGGTTGGGATGGTCGCTGGGCGGACTGGTTGCCAGTCAGGCGGCACTCAGTGCGCCTGCGCGTGTCAGTGCTTTGGTCACGGTCGCCTCCTCCCCCTGTTTCAGCGCCAACGAGGAGTGGCCCGGAATTAAACCTACGGTGTTACAGGGTTTTCAGCAGCAGCTTAGCGAAGATTTTCAGCGCACCATGGAACGGTTTCTGGCATTGCAAACGCTGGGCACAGACAGTGCGCGTCAGGATGCGCGCCTGCTAAAAAGTGTGGTGCTGGAGCAGCCGATGCCTAGCATTGAGGTGCTTGAAGGGGGCTTGGATATTTTGCGCCAGACCGACATGCGCGAGGCGATGGCGTCGTTGATGCTGCCGATGCTGCGTATTTACGGGGCGCTGGATGGGTTGGTACCGCGTAAAGTGGCGAGCCTGCTTGATGAACGCTGGCCTGATAGTGATTCCGTGGTGATGGCGCAAGCGGCGCATTCACCGTTTATTTCCCACCCTGATGCTTTCGCCGAAACGGTTTGCGCGTTTGCTGGTGTCTAACGCTCTGTTGAGTAAAGACACAAAAAATGTGTCACCAACGTTAATTTACATATTCTCCTCATTTTCTCCACTATGTTGCGTGTGATGACAGGGTAAAGTAGTGCGTTATTTAAGATACCTATAAATAATCAAAAATATGCGCCACGTATAAAATAGTCTGAAGGAGCGTTGTTTCGATGGCGAATTTTTTTATTGATCGCCCGGTCTTTGCCTGGGTACTGGCCATCCTGCTGAGTCTGGGTGGCATGATGGCGATCGCATCGTTGGCGGTTGAGCAATACCCCGATTTGGCACCGTCTAATGTGCGTATCACCGCTTCCTATCCGGGCGCTTCTGAGCAGACTATGGAAAACACCGTGACGCAGATTATCGAGCAGAGCATGACCGTGCTCGATCATCTGATGTACATGTCATCGCAAAGCAGCTCCGGTCAGACAAGCATTACCTTAAGTTTTGATGTGGGCACCGATCCGGATAACGCCCGACAGCAGGTGCAGAACCAGTTGCAATCCGCGATGCGAAAATTGCCGCAGGATGTGCAACAACAAGGGGTTACCGTCAACAAGACGGGAGACACCAATATCCTGATGATCGCCTTCGTCTCGACAGACGGCAGCATGGAGAAACAGGATATCTCTGACTACGTTGCCAGTAATGTACAAGAACCGCTTAGCCGCATCAACGGGGTGGGCAGCGTCGATATTTTCGGTTCGCAGTATGCCATGCGCATCTGGCTCGATCCGTCCAAACTCAAATCCTTTTCCCTGACGGCCAGCGATGTGGTGAGCGCCATTCAGTCGCAAAACAGTCAGGTGTCGGTCGGTCAGGTCGGCGGTACGCCATCTGTAGACTATCAGTCACTTAATGCCACCGTAAACGCGCGCTCACTGTTGCAGACGCCCGAGCAATTCCGCGCCATTACCCTGCGTGTGAATCAGGATGGCTCAGCGGTGACGCTGGGCGACGTGGCGAAGATTGAACTGGGGGCAGAAAACTACGATTCGCTGAGCCGCTTCAACGGTCAGCCTGCCTCCGGGATTGGTATCAAACGGCTTTGTTGAATAAATCAGAACTTGTAACGACTGCGCCCCATACTGGTCGATTGTTACGTGATGCGAATACTGTTCGGCATTCCTGATAGCGTGATCCGGTTAAGCGCTTTGACCATGGCCATGGCTTCACCAACCTGAGCATCGTAGTCTCTCAGACTTAGATGACCACCCAGAAGCCTTTTGAA
>NZ_JAHWCO010000389.1:0-1198 GCF_020054415.1 Candidatus Symbiopectobacterium sp.
AGGTGGGTGAAGCCATGGCCATGGTCAAAGCGCTTAACCGGATCACGCTATTAGGAATGCCGAACAGTATTCGCATCACGTAACAATCGACCCGTATGGGGCGCAGTCGTTACAAGTTCTGATTTATTCAACAAAGCCGGTCACCGCCACCAGAGAATGAAAATTCCGCAGAAAAATCATCAATATCTATGTTCATTATTCCTCCCTATTAGCATCATCTTTTTGAGATCCATTTTCTTCGTTAGCATCCATGTCTTTTAAGGCGACCAAATAAGCCTGTGCCTTCTCTGTCAAACTTATGTCGCTGCATTTTTCGGTGACAATATCAAAACACTTACCAGCCTGAACCGAGCGACAAAGCATCAGGTTGCACTGCCCAGCGTAGAGCATAGGACGATAGTCATTTTCTGACAGCGAATATGATAATGCATAAAAATCAATGGCTTTCGAATAGTTCTTTTTGAGTTGATAAACCGCAGCCAACCCCATTGCATATTCTGGGTTATAAAAATCGTAGATGCATAAAAAGCGAAAAAGGGATTCAGCGTCATCTAACTTTCCCATATGGTAAAAGTCATAAGCAAGCTTATAAACATCACTCATTGTTTCATTAGATACGCCATGAACATCTTTTAACGTTGCACCATTATAAATGGCATCCATGAGTTGCTCTGAATAATCTTTGAGCAAGGTTTCCTCAATCTCATCACGCAATTCATTTTTAGCATCCATTACCTTTTTAAAGCTCATTTTGGACCTTCCATATTATTTATAAAATGGAAAAATGTTAATACAACGACAATTCACCGAGAATGCAGATAGTAATGAATACAAGTACTATCATACTGTTCCCTAATGAAGCACGGGTACAAAAAAAACGTACTATTGTTTCTTATCACATAATTCCACTCCAGAATCTTCCAATGGCGATTCTTGAGAAAACTTACCATCAAACTCATCATTATCATTATTCCCATCAAATGCATCCAATTCTTCAAGCTCAACACGGCGCAGCCATATCAATATATCCATAACAGCCATAATTGTATCGTCGTTTAGGCTTTGTTGAATAAATAGATATTATGCTGCGTAGCCATAAAGGCTGCGGATTCCCTTGATGTAAAATCAGTATGTTAAATCCAGAGCGTGGTGATGCATCCCGGAGCGATCAGCATTTTAATCCAAAACAGGCGTGTCA
>NZ_JAHWCO010000659.1:0-2712 GCF_020054415.1 Candidatus Symbiopectobacterium sp.
GGAGAACCATCAGCACAGTAACGGTCATGAGGGCAGGCCGACCGGCAAGCCGATATAAGCGCTTGCAGGCTTTAACGCGCTTTAATACCCCCTGTTGCCCGCCTGTGTCATGCTGCCGGTATGAAAAATGATTATGCAACATCCGTTTACTGGCAACCCGCGCTGAACCGTCCCGGCGAACGGGTTTCAGGACGGGCTGATATTGAGCAGTCCATTCGCATTATACTGGGTACGCCCTGTGGTACAGACCTGCATCGGCCAGATTTTGGCAGCAACCTGTACCGCTATCTGGATATGCCCATCGAGCAGGCTATTCCCCATGTCGTCAGAGAGACGGTTGACGCGCTGCGCCGCTGGGAGCCACGAATGCAACTCCTTGAGGTGAAACCGCGGGTCGACGCCGAACATCTCTGGTTACGGGTACGCTGGCAACCGATAACGGACGGCACGCCGCAGATAACGGAGGTTGCATGGCGTAAACGGACAAGAAGCCGGTCTTTGTCAACACCGATGCGGCGGCGCTGACCGCTGAAATGATAGCATGGTATGAAAAAGTCAGCGGCAGGACGCTCTATCCGGCGCAGGATGAACGGCTGCTGATTAACCTGATGGCTTATCGTGAGGCACTGGTACGACTGGCAATTCAGGATACTGCCGAGCAGAATCTGGTGGCCTTTGCGCGTGCCCCGATGCTGGACTATCTGGGTGAACTGGTCGGCGTATACCTGCTGGCGGCAGCGGCAGCCCGTACCCGCCTACGGTTTCAGCTCGAAGAGCCTCCCACCACACCGTTGGTCATTCCGGCGGGCACGCGCGTCAGTGCTCGCGACAGTATTGTTTTTGCCACCGATGAGGCTGTAACCCTGAGCGACACCACTGCCAACGTGACGGCCACCTGTGCCGAGCGCGGCACACTCGGCAACGGCTGGCAACCGGCACAAATCAGCACCTTGCTCGACGGCATCAACGATGCAGACCTCAGTGTGACCAATACCGAACCCAGTACCGGTGGTGCTGATCCGGAAGAGGATGAGCATCTGCGTGAGCGTATCCGGCTGGCCCCCGCGTCATTTAGCAACGCCGGTTCGCGCGAGGCGTACCGTTTTCATGCCATGAGCGCCCATCAGGATATCCGCGATGTGGCGGTGATGCGTCCGGTTCCGGGGACGGTAGCCCTTTATCCGCTGGTCAAAACCGGTCTGCCGTCCGACACCTTGCTGGCCCTGGTCAGCGGCACATGCGCGGATGAAAAGGTGCGCCCATTAACGGATACCGTCAAGGTGGCCTCGCCGGTTAAGGTGACTTACCGGATTGAAGCGGCTATCCGCGTTTATGCTGGCTACGATAGCGCCGAGGTCATGGCAGAAGTGAAGCAGTCCGCCCAGCGTTATATGGACAAGCAGGCCGCACAGCTGGGTCGTGATATCGTTCCCAGCCAGATACAGGCCATCCTCTCGGTCAACGGGGTTTACAGCGTCGAGCTTAAACAACCGACCCTGCAGGTGGTGAAAGAAAACGAATGGCCCTGGTGTGAAAACATCGACCTGAAGTTAGTGGGGGTGGTCAATGACTGATATCACACCCGATACCCCTGCCCACGAGACCTTACTGCCCCCGCCATTAGCCGACGATAGCCGCTTTCAGTGGCTGGCAATGTTAGCGGGCCGATTGCAGCAGCTTGACCTGACGCCGCTGCTGGTTTACCTGATGGGTATGACCGAAACCAGTGCCTTACCCTGGCTGGCCGAACAACTGTCGCTGACCGGCGATAATGGCTGGGATCTGGCCGAATCCGACGATGCCCGCCGGGCGATGCTGAAAAACGCCATTGAACTGCACCGCTATAAAGGTACTCCCTGGGCGGTACGTGAAGTCATTCGCCGTCTGGGCTTTGGGGAAGTCGAACTGAGCGAAGGGGAAGCGGCATTGGAGGAGACCCTGACCCGTACCTGGCCAGCAGAATGCCGCTGGGCGCTTTACCGGGTGGTATTGAAACAGATTATTACCAATGACCAGGCGGCACTGTTACGCCAAACGCTGGCGGCGTTTTCCCCGGCACGCTGTGAACTGGCGGCGCTCGATTACACCGCCGTCCCGTTACGCTATAACCACACCGCCCAGTATGACGGAGTTTATAATCATGGGAGCAGCCAAGATGAGTTATTTGAAAGAATCCCCAGCATGGGAAGACAGCATTTATCAGATTGAAACCTCAGACCCGGTATTGGGTGGCCCAGAGGGCATCACCAATCGACCGCCCAGGGAATTGGCCAATCGCACCGCCTGGCTAAAGCAGCAGCTGGAAGGCACACAAGCGGCCCTTGAGGCCCATGCCAATTCGCGCAACCATCCGGATGCCACATTGGCGGCGAAAGGGTTTGTGCAGCTGAATAATGCAACCTACAGCCAGGACGAGAGCACCGCAGCGACGCCTAAACTGGTCAATGATCGGGTCAATGCCATTGTCGACAATGCGCCACCAGATTTAGATACGCTGAACAAGCTGGCGCAAGCGATCAGCAATAACCCGAAATTTGCCGAAAGTGTGACGCAACTGCTGAGCCAGAAACTGGCGAAAAATGAAAATGGGGCCGACATCCCGGACAAAAATCAATTTATAGAACACCTTGTTTTTTGGAAAAAGAAAATCGGTGGATTAATAAGCAAGTTTTTAACACGCTAATTAGCGGCAATATTGATGGCAACGCGGCA
>NZ_JAHWCO010000191.1:0-1535 GCF_020054415.1 Candidatus Symbiopectobacterium sp.
GCGTTTTTTGCCAGCACTCCGGCTTTGCGTTTTTCCTTTAACCGGTAGCTTTCTCCTTTGATGTTCAGTGTGGTTGAGTGGTGTAGCAGCCGATCCAGGATTGCTGTTGCCAGCACGTTATCGCCGAACATCTCTCCCCAATCGGCGAACACTTTATTTGACGTCAGCACGATGCTCGCTTTTTCATACCGACGGTTCAGAAACCGGAAGAACAGACTGGCTTTCTCACGGCTCATCGGCAGATAGCCTATCTCATCCAGTATCAGTACCCGGGCGTAACCAAGCTGCTGTAGCTGTTTCTCCAGCCGGTTTTCCTGCTTTGCCTTCATAAGTGTGGCGATCAGCTTATCCAGTGGCATGAACAGCACCCTGTGACCGGCATCAGCCGCTTTGACCCCCAGTGCTACTGCCTGGTGCGTTTTGCCCACACCTGGCGGCCCCAGCAGGATCACGTTTTCGCTGCGCCCCACGAACGCCAGCCCTGCCAGTTCCCGGACGACCTTATGATCGATACCTGGCTGGAAGCCGAAGTCGAACTGCTCCAGCGTTTTGACCCACGGGAAGCGGGCCTGTTTCAGCCGGGACTCCATACCGCGCTGATGTCTCCCGTTCCATTTCTGTTGCAGCGCCATGCACAGGAACTCGCGGTAGGTCAGCTCTTTTTTGGCCGCCTGGTCCAGCAGGCTTTCAACGTGGTAGCCCAGATGTTCCATTTTCAGATGACCCAGCAGTATCTCCAGTTCATGCATCACAACAGCTCCTCATACGCGCTCAGCGGACGATGTTCCACCTGACTGACCTGCTGCCAGAGCGGGGCGTGGTGCTCCGGCACGGTCTGCCAGCCGGATGCAGCCGAACAGAGCCGGTGCGATGCCACCTGCTGCTCATTACAGTAGATCCTCAGTTCATCATCCAGCGAGAACCGTATTGAGACCGGGTGGCCACACAGGCTTTCCGGCACGCTGTAACGGTTCCCACCAACCTCTATATAGCCATCCAAGGAGACATGTCGGATATTGAAGTAACTGGTATCAAAGTCATTATCCGGTAACTGCTGCAGATGTACCTGTTCCTGCGTCTGTCTGAACTGGCGAAGTTTCCTCATGTCGGCAACGTCAGCCATCCACTGCTCCAGTAACTGATTAACATGGGCGAAGCTGTCGAACCGGCGGTACCGGACGAAGAAGTTCTCCTTGAGGTATTTCACCATCCGCTCCACCTTACCTTTGGTTCTGGCCCTTCGCGGGCGGCAGGCCCGTGGCAGGAAACCATAGTGATCAGCCAGCAGCAGGAACCCGGAGTTGAACACCACCTTCCCGTTATTATTTTTCAGCACTGCGGCTTTCTGGTTATCGACCAGCACGGTTTTCAAGCTGCCGCCGAAGTAACCGGAAGGCGCGAACCAGTGACTCATAGGTATGTTCAGCATCCTGTTTTGGTGCCGCGAAGACATGGAAGCGACGTGATAATCCCAGCGTGTTAACCGCGAAGTTAACCCTGCATCGTTGCCCGGCAACCTCAGCCTCAACTTCCCC
>NZ_JAHWCO010000568.1:0-1364 GCF_020054415.1 Candidatus Symbiopectobacterium sp.
GGATAAACTGGTTGCTGAAATAGAGGAGGCGTTAAGGCAGTTTCTGGCTGAACTTGAAAACGAACTTGAGGCTATCAGGAAATTATCCAGGGTGGCAGCATGAGTGCATGCACGTCGTCGGGCGGGTACACAATCAGGTTCAGCCTGACCCAAGGGGTATAGTGCACCGTCACATTTTGAGAATGGCAGCAATGATGCTGACAGCGGCGGCGACCATTATCCCAAGTCGGATGGTCATCTGTATGCCAAGTTTATCAAAACCGGCAGTCATATCCTTACGTACGTCGGCTATATCTGCGGACAGGTCCTTACGGACATCGGCTATCTGAACCGTTAAATCTTTGCGCACGTCTCCAAGGTCACGCTTGGTAGCAAGGTCTGCAACCTCATGGGACTGACGCACGACAAGGGTTATAGCCTTGGCCTGCTCTCTATTAAGACCAGAGCTTTCCAGCTTCTCGACGAACTCTTGAGTATCAAATGCAACTTGGCCCATGGGAAATCCTCCTGCGTTAAGCCAAGTGTAAGCGATCTAACCGCCAATCTGCAAAATTTTGCAAGTTAGTCCCCCCATACCTTTTAACCCCATCTGTTTAATTATGGAGACATTGCCATGACCAAAATCATCACTATCCAGAATACCCAACTGCCCGTTATCGAATATCAGGGCCAGCGCGTGATTACAACCGAGCTACTAGCTCAAGGGTATGGAGCTGAAGTAGATAGCGTACGTCAGAATTTCAAACGCAATAAAAACCGCTTCATCGAAGGGAAACACTACTTCAAGGTAGAAGGATCGGAATTACAAGGGCTTAAGAACCACGTGACATTAAGTCACGTGGTTAATAAACATACAACTCACATCACACTCTGGACTGAGCGCGGGGCATCACGTCATGCCAAGATGCTGGAGACTGACCAGGCGTGGGAATGGTATGAGGCGCTGGAAGATAACTACTTCCGCTTACGCGAACAAAAATCCCCTGTGGATCTTGGCCTACCAAACTTCCTCGACCCGGCAGAAGCGGCGATTGCATGGGGCAAGGAGCGCAAGGCTGTTCAGTTGATTACTTTCGAACGCGATGAAGCTGTACGCACCAAAGCGCAGATCAGCGAAAAACGGGAAGCCACCGCCTGCCAGCGTAATGCTGTTTACCAGCGTATAGCCAATAAGGCGATAAAAGAACGCGAAGAAATGGCGGCTTTGCTGGGTGCCAGCAAAGACTATGCGTCAGTACGCTCAGTGTGGCGCGCCACAGGTAACTGGTACAGCTACCGCCAACTCACCACATGGCAGGACGAACATGACGCGATGGAATCCTACTACTGGGATGAGTCCACGGATGCACGAATTTTATGCTACC
>NZ_JAHWCO010000481.1:0-1227 GCF_020054415.1 Candidatus Symbiopectobacterium sp.
ATACCCGGGATGTGCCGTCTCGATTTCACCGCAGGCCTCATCATCGTGCGCCGCATCAATGCCACCTTCAGCAGCCAGTTCCTGATAACGGTAAAATGTATCGCGTGACACGCCCATGATCTTGCAGGCTTTTGATACGTTACCGAGTTCTTCGGCGAGATTGAGCAGGCCGGCCTTGTGTTTGATAATGGGATTGTTAGTATGAAGCATGAGAGTTACCTCGCGTTTTGTTCAAGGATTAGACACCCATATCAAAACCGGTAACTCTCAACCTTTCAAGGTCCAGTGTCAGATCTAGTCGCGACTAATACAGATGATGCACGGCCTATTTCACTGTCACTCCCATTGAGAAGTGACAGACTTAGGGGGCCTGAGGTCTTTAATTTCTTTCACAACCTTTTGCCAGATTCAGCGGCGATTATCGCCAGAATGCAGGCCAGATTTCAGGTAGAAACAGCTCATCCATTTGATTTATTAGCAAACGTAGGGCGTGATTGTATTGGAGCTATTCAGCTTTACCCTCCTACCAGCCAGATACCACCAGTGGCTGAAATGATTGCAACGCCTTTGGATGAAGGGCAAATAGAGGCACTGTTGGAGGGCTATCAAATGGCCCCCTTGGGGATGGTTGATGATGTCGACTTCCGCATCTCCCTGGCTGGAGCACAAGAAAAGACAGCGTTGCTTTGGCATCAAGGGCAGTGGCAACGGCCACTGGGTGGTACACCAACAAGCCATATCTTCAAGCTCCCCATCGGCAGGATAGTGCAGAACAACATCGATCTGAGTGAGAGCTGCGAAAATTAGTGGTTGTGCCTGCGTATTGCAAACGCATTTGTGTTTGAGACCCCCGCAGCAGAACTTGGCGTCTTCGGTCAAAAGAAAGTGCTCATCGTTGAACGTTTTGACCGGCGATGGGCGAGTAGCGGCGGCTGGTTGATGCGGCTGCCTCAGGAGAATTTCTGTCAAGCCCTTGGTATTCCACCTGCGTTGAAATATGAATCAGATGGAGGTCCCGGTATTGCTGATGCAATGAGATTGCTATTGGGCTCACGTTTGGCAACCCACGACCGCGAGATGTTCTTCAAAGGGCTTTGTTGAATAAATCAGAACTTGTAACGACTGCGCCCCATACGGGTCGATTGTTACGTGATGCGAATACTGTTCGGCATTCCTAATAGCGTGATCCGGTTAAGCGCTTTGACCATGGCCATGGCTTCACCCACC
>NZ_JAHWCO010000195.1:0-7212 GCF_020054415.1 Candidatus Symbiopectobacterium sp.
GGTGGTCATCTAAGTCTGAGAGACTACGATGCTCAGGTGGGTGAAGCCATGGCCATGGTCAAAGCGCTTAACCGGATCACGCTATCAGGAATGCCGAACAGTATTCGCATCACGTAACAATCGACCCGTATGGGGCGCAGTCATTACAGGTTCTGATTTATTCAACAAAGCCTCCTTCATGCTGAAAACGTAAGCCCGAATCAAAACTTTTGGAATAGAGTTGGCGTACATCACTATCGCTATCAGAATAAATCCGATCGTAATCAGTCGTGTTGTTGTAACCATAAGAGCGGAAAAAAAACCGGCCAAATCATCATTGAAGTGATGTTCAACGCTGCACCAGAGCGATTTGCTGCGAAAACCGTCATTATCTGCATCAGCAGGTACTGTTGAAGAAGGATATACGTTGTATACCTGAGTTTCGTCAAAAGCCCCTGCCAATGTTACCGCCGTATTTTCCCCCAGATGTTGACGAACACTCCCGTCATAACTCTGAGTACGTTTTGAACCCATGCCAGCTTGCAGTTTTCCACCATCACTTTCTTTTTGCGTAATGATGTTAATAACACCGCCAATGGCCTCAGAACCATACACTGCGGAGGGCGGGCCACGGATAAACTCGATACGTTGAACCAAAGAAACCGGAATCTGGCTGAAATCAATGCTACCGGTCACGCCCGTGGACGCCAAGCGCACACCATCCACCAATACCAATACATGGTTGGAGTTCGTACCCCTAATAAAGAGAGAACTCATTTGCCCACGTCCACCGTTCTGCCCAATATCCACACAAGGTAAACGACGCATCACATCATTTAGACTTTTCGGCTACCAATGATCGATATCCTCTCGAGTCACGACATCAATAGGCGCCAACACCGTATTCACCGGCTGTTGGGCTTTGTTGAATAATAGGTAATCATGCTGTTTTTCCATGCCAGTTTTGGTTGAAAATGCTTGTCATCTCAGGTGTACACTTTTCTAATGAAGCCTAACTGCATGATTTTACGTTGCGAGGATCCGTCGTTTCACTGGGCTGCCAGCATAAAATCTATTTATTCAACAAAGCCCGGCTGTTGAAAACGGTTAGCGGTAACCACCATGGTGTTGTTGTCAGTTTGCTGCGCACAGCCAGAAAAAGCCGTGGCAGAGAGCGCCGCCAGCAGCGATAATTTTTTATAAGACACGTAGTTAGCATCCAAATCACATTGAGGATGCCGCATTACCACAATCGATAGCTCGCGACGATCGTGAACATTGCGACGTAAACCGGCAGGTCTTCGGGCTCGGGTGACATTGCTGTTGCAATCATAAACGACGACTTCCCACCCGCAAGCAGTGTCTGCATTCAATGCTGTCGTTTCTCTTCCCCCTACCGCTGCGCGTCAGATCCAGGTTTTCACCGGATTCCATTTTAACTCACACTGCGTAGCACGCAGTGCAATACCGGCACGCTATGCTACGATGGCCGCTTACGGATGTCTAGACTTCCACGATGTGAAATTACTATCGCAGCAACAACGCTGGACATCCCTTCGAGATGCCCTACAATCCCGGCCAGTAAACTTCTTTTCACCGTTTTTAAGCCGAGAACACCATGACGCCAGAGAACCTGCCCATCGAACAGTATGACGACCTGCTTGCGGAAAAGACGGAACGTCTACGGCAGATGATGGTGCCCTTTGCTGCGCCTGAACCAGAGGTGTTTCGTTCTCCAGTGAGTCATTACCGTATGCGGGCCGAATTTCGCATGTGGCACGAAGGGGACTATCTCTACCACATCATGTTCGATCAGAAGACCAAACAGCGGATCAGAGTCGATCAATTCCCTGCGGCCAGTGCGTTGATTAATCGACTCATGCCCATTCTGATCGATGCACTACGTAACGATGTGATACTGCGCCGCAAGCTGTTTCAGATTGATTATCTGTCGACGATGAGCGGTGAAGTGGTGGTGACGTTTATCTACCACAAGGCGTTAGATGACGCGTGGCAACAGCAGGCACACGCGCTGCGTGATGCACTGCGCGCTCAAGGATTCGCTCTGCAACTGATTGGTCGGGCAACAAAAACCAAAATCTGTCTCGACAGATATTATGTCGACGAACGCCTGCCCGTCGCCGGGTGTGAGATGATCTACCGCCAGGTGGAAAACAGCTTCACCCAGCCCAATGCCGCCATCAATATCCAAATGCTGGAGTGGGCGCTGAAGGCTACGGCGGGCTCAACCGGCGATCTGCTCGAACTTTATTGCGGTAACGGTAACTTCTCATTGGCATTGGCACGTAATTTCAATCGTGTATTAGCCACCGAAATCGCCAAACCGTCCGTCGCCGCAGCACAATTCAACATTGCCGCGAACCAGATTGATAACGTGCAGATTATCCGCATGGCAGCGGAAGAATTTACCCAAGCACTACAGGGTAAGCGTGAATTTACCCGTTTGCAGGGTATCTATTTGTCCGACTATCAGTGCGACACCATTTTTGTCGATCCGCCACGTAGCGGCCTGGACGACCAAACGCTGTCCATGGTGCAGGGTTACTCGCATATCCTCTACATCTCCTGCAACCCGGAAACCCTGTGCAACAACCTGACCCAACTCACGACGACGCACCGTATCACGCGTCTGGCACTGTTCGATCAGTTTCCCTACACCCACCATATGGAATGCGGCGTGCTGTTAGAAGAGAAGAAGGCGTGACCTCCTTCTCAGACTGATGACAAAGCCCGTTGTTAGGTGAAGTGCGGCGATGGGGTCGTAGCGGCGTGAGTCGCCGGAGCGCCCCTCGTCGTGATTCGCCGAAAAACACGGACATGGAGAAAAGGGCTTGCCCGTAATCATCAGGATGTAGGTGCGTCGTCTACCGTGCGGCGCTTTTTAAGCCGCAAGCCAATCCAGAACACCAATACGACACACAGTAATGAAGGCAGGAAGTTGGAGCCAATCTGCGGATATTCAACGCGAACCAACGCGCTATACAGCAGCAACCCCAACAAAAAGCAGGCGGCAGCCAGCAGCGGTATGCCTTCAGGCATCTCAATATTGAGGTAACGCTGGTGCAGGCAGTAAACCGAGAGCACCAGGGAAACCAGCGGAAAGACAGAAAAGGGCACGATTGAACTTAACAAGGCGGCAAATGAACCATTGACCGACAAACCGGCGATCAATGCCAAAACCAGGGTGCCTTTTTCTTGATGATGGTATTTTGTCATGATGTCTCCCGTAGTTTTAAACACTCAAGCGTTTTAAACACTCAGGAACACGATGAGAAGCCTACTGCGTATCGCCTTAACAGAGGGGAAACATCACCTCAGGTTCGCTGCTACACGTCAGACGTGTTCACTTCCTTCTCATGTTCCTTTCTGTACCAGTAGTAAGCCCCTTTGGCAATCAGGCGTAATTGCAGCACCAGGCGTTCTTCCAATTGCCGCCGCTGCTCAAGTCCAACGTCCAACGCCTCTGCGCCAGCGCTAAACACTATCGTGACCATGGCTTCAGACTGGGCCTCCGCAAATTCACGCGGGATATGATTTTCCACTTCAAGATAGTCCGCCAGTTCCGCAATAAAATGCTGGATTTCACGGGCTACAGCAGCACGAAACGCGGCGGAGGTGCCCGAACGTTCACGCAACAACAGACGGAACGCATTGGGGTTGTTGCCAATGAACTCCATAAAGGTGGCGACCGATGTGCGGATAACGCTGCCGCTTTTGGCAATGCGCTGGCGTGCCTGTCGCATCAGTTGACGCAACATCAGGCCGCTTTCATCGACCATCGTCAAACCCAATTCATCGACATCGCGGAAGTGGCGATAAAAAGAGGTGGGAGCGATGCCCGCCTCACGCGCGACTTCACGCAAGCTCAGGCTGGCGAAACTCCGTTCGGCACTGAGTTGACTGAAAGCAGCTTCGATTAAGGAACGGCGAGTGCGTTCTTTTTGTTGTGCTCTGACACCCATATTTTGTGTTCCGACGCCCATATTCAGCTGACACCATCCGCTTTCCTCTCTAGGAAAGCACTATAGCAAACTTTACTTGCGACATACTGAGACAAAGTTTGCCATATTGAAAATGAGACAGAGGATTGTCATACCAGCAGCAGGGATAAATTGGGTTATGCACGCGGCAGTGTTACAATAGCGTTATCCGCTTGTATAAAAACAGGATTACCCTACCATGACACAACAAGCACAAACTCAGCAACCGTTTGATTATGATGCCATCATTATTGGTTCCGGCCCAGGCGGCGAAGGCGCGGCGATGGGGCTGGTAAAACAAGGTGCCAGAGTGGCCGTCATCGAGCGCTATAACAACGTCGGCGGTGGGTGCACACACTGGGGAACCATCCCCTCCAAAGCGTTGCGCCATGCCGTCAGCCGCATCATCGAATTTAACCAGAACCCGCTGTACAGCGATAATGCACGCCCTATTCGCTCCTCGTTCTCCGATATCCTACGTCACGCAGACAGCGTCATCGGCCAGCAAACCCGTATGCGTCAGGGTTTTTACGAACGTAACCATTGCGAAATATTTTCAGGTGAAGCGCATTTCATCGATGAGCACACGGTTGCCGTGCAGTATCACGATAATATGCAAGATACGCTTACGGCCGCTCATATTATCATTGCCACAGGATCACGCCCCTACCATCCGGCAAACGTAGACTTTGCACATCCCCGTATTTACGACAGCGATTCTATTCTGGAACTGGATCAAGAGCCCCAGCACGTGATTATTTATGGCGCAGGCGTGATTGGCTGTGAATATGCCTCAATCTTTCGTGGCCTGAGCGTAAAAGTGGATCTGATCAACACCCGCGATCGTCTGTTGGCGTTTCTCGATCAGGAAATGTCTGACGCCCTGTCCTACCATTTTTGGAACAATGGCGTTGTCATTCGCCATAACGAAGAGTTCGAATCGATCGAAGGCACCGCTGACGGCGTCATTGTTAACCTTAAATCCGGTAAAAAGATGAAAGCCGACTGCTTGCTGTACGCCAATGGGCGCACCGGCAACACGGAGACGTTAAGGCTGGAAAAAATCGGTTTGGTGCCCGACGGGCGCGGCCAGTTGAAAGTCAACAGCATGTACCAAACCGCGCTGGCACACATCTATGCGGTGGGCGATGTCATCGGCTATCCCAGCCTGGCTTCAGCGGCCTACGACCAAGGACGATTGGCGGCGCAGGCCATCGTCAAAGGCGACGCCAGTGCACACCTGATCGAGGATATCCCAACGGGGATCTACACCATTCCGGAAATCAGTTCCGTAGGGAAAACCGAGCAGGAGCTTACGGCGATGAAAGTGCCCTATGAGGTTGGGCGCGTGCAGTTCAAACATCTGGCGCGGGCGCAAATCGTTGGCATGAACGTGGGAAGCCTGAAGATACTTTTTCACCGAGAAACGAGGAAAATCCTTGGTATTCAATGTTTTGGCGAGCGTGCAGCGGAGATTATTCACATCGGCCAGGCCATCATGGAGCAAAAAGGCGAAGGGAATACTATCGAATATTTCGTTAATACAACCTTTAATTACCCAACGATGGCCGAAGCTTACCGAGTGGCGGCACTTAATGGGTTAAACCGCCTGTTTTAATGCACTGTCCAAATAGTGCTGCATATGTTCCCGCACCGCGTCCGCCAGCTGTTCATAGCGACCGCGCAGTGGCGATCCTGGGCGGTACACCAGCGCGACAGTTCGCTTCGGCTCCTGCTTGTGGCACGGTAAATAACAGACACCATCACGCTGGCGCTCATGAGGCACCGCCAGTGAAGGCAGCAAGGTGATCCCACCGCCTGCGGCAACCATGTTGCGCAACGTTTCCAGGCTGGTGGCGCGAAAATGCGTATCTTCATCTGCCCCTGCCTGGAAGCAGAACCCCAATGCCTGATCGCGCAGGCAGTGCCCATATTCCAGCATCAGCAGTTTTTCACCGGCCAGATCGGACATAGCAACACGCTCACGGTTTGCCCACGGATGATCCTGATAAATCGCCAGTCTCATCGGTTCGTCAAACAGTGGTACTTCGATAAATGCTTCCGATTCCTTGACCATCGCGAGAATGGCGCAGTCCAGCTTGCCACTATCCAGATGTGCCAGTAGTTGATGCGTCTGCGCTTCATGCAGGTACATTTCCAGCTTAGGAAACGTGCGATGCAGCATGGGAATGATATGCGGCAACAGGTAAGGCCCAACGGTGGGGATAAGCCCAATATGCAGTGGACCAGACATGGTCTCTCCCTGCTGGCTCGCCATCTCTTTAAGCACTTTGACTTCGCGCAGCACGGCCCTTGCCTGTTCGACTAGTAGCAAGCCAGCCTGAGTAAACAACACTTTTCTGCTGGTGCGCTCCAATAACATCACGCCAAGTTCATCTTCCAGTTTACGAATTTGACCGCTGAGTGTCGGTTGGCTGACATGACAGGAGTCCGCTGCACGCCGGAAATGACGGTGTTCAGCTAACGCCACCAGATACTCTAGATCCCGAATGTTCATTTATCATTATCCTTAACACGATAGCCAAAAACGATAGGTAGGATACCAATCAATGGTAATCACTATCAACAAAGAAAACGTTTGGTTCCCGACAACAACGGTATCTTATCGGTTAAAAAATATAACCAGCGACGGCGTTAAGAAAATGAAATTTGTTTCACTATTGAAATTTTATAAAACCTTCAATGCTGGATAATCATAAGATGCAAAATATTAAAAAACACACAAAGCCGACACACTTTACCGAGGTAGTGGTAATAACATAGCGCATCAATAATGACATAATTATTCTACCCTGCAACATATCAATGAAGCTTGAATAAAAAGTTGAATCGAGCCGTGCGCATCATACGCATCAGGGTCGTGTATTCAATGAGTTGATGTAGCATCAAACGTAGTACTCGCGTTCGATGTAAGTACCGATGATCCTATCGTGCATTTCGGATGATTTTGAATATCCGAGCGTCTTGCGATCGAGCCATTGCAATCGGTTACGCAGTGTCAGATGTGCACGCCCAATACGCTGTGTATACAGCTTGCTAACAACGTGTTTTACTTTTGGAAGTTCGTCACTGTAAGCCCTGTAGCCATCCGTGTTTGCATGACTGACGACGGTAACGCTGATGGCCACTTTTGCCATAACCGTGTTTTTTCACAGGAGATGTCTGTTCACAAAACGGGCATCTTACATCAACTTTAGCCACTGTATTCCAC
>NZ_JAHWCO010000274.1:0-1652 GCF_020054415.1 Candidatus Symbiopectobacterium sp.
CAATACGCTGTGTATACAGCTTGCTAACAATGTGTTTTACTTTTGGAAGTTCGTCGTTGTAAGCCCTGTAGCCATCCGTGTTTGCATGACTGACGACGGTAACGCTGATGGCCACTTTTGCCATAACCGTGTATTTTCACAGGAGATGTCTGTTCACAAAACGGGCATCTTACATCAACTTTAGCCACTGTATTCCACATCCAAAACCGGACATTTCACGCTGCAATCAACATATTGAATACACGACCTAAAACAGACGATAGCCACGCGCAGCCCGCCAAAACTGTTAATGCTGTTGGGGAATAGCAGACGCACGCCGACAAAGGCGCAACTGAAAATGGTCAGGGTCAGCGCGGCGCCTTCCCAGTGTCGATCGGCATAGAACAGGGTGATAAATGTGGCGATCACGCCAAACCCGACGGATGCCAACGCCAGCACAATGCCGTAAGCCCACACTTTGCCCAGCACTTCGCGAAACGGCAGTTTTTTTACCCGGTGTCACTTTCGCCGCCTCATGCGGCAACGCGAGCAGCACAAACAGCAGGGCAATGGTGATGACAGTATACGACACCAGCTTTAACCCACCGATGTGATTAATCCATACCCCGAGCGGCGCGCCGATCGCCATCGCGCCATAAGTCGCCACGCCATTACCAGGAGATCACCCGTCCGATATGCCGTGACCCCACCACGCCCACGTCCCACAGCGTCTACCCGGTGCCCGCGAAACTTTTCCCCGCGCCCAGAATCAGGCGGCCGATGCACAGCAAGGTCAACGCCACGATGGGTGAACTGTCTTTCTAGGCCGCCAGCGCATAAAACACCCCGCTGACCACGGCACCGCATAGCCCCAGCACCACCACTTTCTTCGGCCCTTTCTCATCCGCGATGTGTCCGGATTGCGTTCGGTTCAACAGCGTGGTGAAGTACTGCAAACTGATTACCAACCCGGCCCAGAAGGCGCTAAACCCCAGATGTTCATGCACATAGCCCGGCAATACCGCAAGCGGCAGCCCAATAGTCAGGTAATTGGCAAAGTTGAACATCACCACGGAAAAAATACGCAAATTAAAGCGCAACGCGCTTGGCGCAGACTCTGAAGCAGGCATGAAAGGTTTTACTCGATTAACGGCGTGGCAGCATCAGCGCAATAGCGCCAACCAAACAGACCTCAAGCGGTCTTTAACGAGTATAAACAAGCGTCAACACGCTTTCATCGTAAATGTGCGCCATATCATCACCTGAGTGATTATTTAGTGCAAAATCTTTTACAGACTCAATTATGGCACAGGTCATCCTGATTTTTTTCTTTGCGCGCGTTTATCCTCCAGCTTGCACATCAGACATGCCAAAGACACAAAGAACGCCTTCCTCTGCCGATTGTTGGTTATAATCAATCCATCGCTGTACGACGTTTGCGGTTAAATTTATTTATATAACCCGTTGGTCGTGTATTCAATATGTTGATTGCAGCGTGAAATGTCCGGTTTTGGATGTGGAATACAGTGGCTAAAGGGCTTTGTTGAATAAATCAGAACTTGTAACGACTGCGCCCCATACGGGTCGATTGTTACGTGATGCGAATACTGTTCGGCATTCCTAATAGCGTGATCCGGTTAAGCGCTTTGACCATGGCCATGGCTTCACCCACC
>NZ_JAHWCO010000112.1:0-1002 GCF_020054415.1 Candidatus Symbiopectobacterium sp.
GAGATCGTCAGGGGTTTTGATATTTTTGGCCAGCTCGTTAGCCAGAGCCTGTAACTGTTTTTCGTCCATAAAGTAACCTGCTTTTGATGTTGGATTGAACATATCAAAATCAGGCAATTACACAATCTCGTGTACAGGCTCGTTGACACCCACATCAAGGCCAAAGCACATGGGGGTACCGATGATGATAGTAATTTGGAGTCGATCTGTTACTCCTGCCATAAAGCAAAGACAGCCCGCGAACGGTTCAAGTGATAGTGATTATCATCATGGGGGGAGGGTAAGTCTCTACAGCCCTGTCGCTCCAATACCGCCGCCCATCCTTTCTTCACATCGCCGCAGGTTATAAACCTTTTTATGGGTATCCCCACCACGTTATTAATAGGAGTTTTCAATTATGTCCGGGCCACCGAAAACCCCAACCCATCTACGTTTGGTGAGGGGTAACCCATCAAAACGCCCGCTCAACAAAAATGAGCCGCAACCGACAAAAGGGGTTCCCCCAACACCGAATCATTTCAACAAGCAGGAAAAATACTGGTTTAAGGTTTTGAGTGAGAGCCTCGACAGCATCGGGGTGATCACTGTGCTTAATGGCATGGCCCTTGAATTGTTGGTTGGTGCTTATATCGAATGGCGACGTCACCGTGATGTTATCGATCAGGAGGGAGATTCTTACAAAACGACCTCTGCTGATGGCAGCGTAATGATCCGTCCTCACCCTCAAGTGGCAATGATGGCTGACGCCTGGAAGCGGGTTTGCAAAATGCAAGCTGAGTTTGGCATGACCCCATCCAGTCGCTCAAAAGTAAATGCGGGTAATCCGGGCGAGAGTGATCCTCTTGCTGAATTTCTTAATGCGAGGGGCTTTGTTGAATAAATCAGAACTTGTAACGACTGCGCCCCATACGGGTCGATTGTTACGTGATGCGAATACTGTTCGGCATTCCTAATAGCGTGATCCGGTTAAGCGCTTTGACCATGGCCATGGCTTCACCCACC
>NZ_JAHWCO010000229.1:0-2292 GCF_020054415.1 Candidatus Symbiopectobacterium sp.
ATTGCGCGTGTTAGTTCCAGATTTTGACTGGTGCTTCTCATGCCCGAGGTGATGGTTCATTTCAGCACTAAGGGCAGCTTCAACGCTGATCTTTTTCAGCAGGCGATCAAACTGGTTGAGATCGTCAGGGGTTTTGAGATTCTTGGCCAGCTCGTTAGCCAGAGCCTGTAACTGTTTTTCGTCCATAAAGTAACCTGCTTTTGATCTTGGATTGAACATATCAAAATCAGGCAATTACACAATCTCGTGTACAGGCTCACGAATAACGTTTATCGTGCTCCATTCAAGTCACTTAACGCGGTTTAAAACTCGCCGTTATTTTCACTATCCGCGGTTTCTGCATCATCGTAGAAACCCGCTTCGCTTGCTGGTGCAGACACATGATCTTTGTTGTGCAGCAGCATTTCACGCAGTTTTTTATCCAACTCGGCCGCGACTGCCGGGTTTTCTTTCAGGTAATTGCACGCATTCGCCTTGCCTTGCCCGATCTTGTCGCCGTTGTAGCTATACCAGGCACCCGCTTTCTCAATCAGCTTATGTTTCACGCCAAGATCGACCAATTCACCGTGGATGTTGATCCCTTCACCGTACATAATCTGGAACTCAGCCTGTTTAAAGGGCGCAGCCACTTTGTTTTTCACCACTTTCACGCGGGTTTCGCTGCCCACCACTTCTTCTCCATCTTTAATGGAGCCAATGCGGCGAATATCGAGACGTACAGAAGCATAAAACTTCAGCGCGTTACCCCCCGTGGTGGTTTCCGGGTTACCAAACATAACGCCAATTTTCATACGGATCTGGTTGATAAAAATCAGCAGCGTATTCGCCTGCTTCAAGTTACCGGCCAGCTTACGCATCGCCTGACTCATCATGCGAGCCGCCAGACCCATGTGGGAATCCCCGATTTCACCTTCGATTTCCGCTTTCGGCGTCAGTGCCGCCACGGAGTCAACGATGATCACGTCAACTGCGCCTGAACGCGTCAACGCATCGCAAATCTCTAACGCCTGCTCGCCGGTATCAGGCTGAGAACACAGCAGGTTATCGATGTCGACACCCAGTTTTTTGGCATAAATCGGATCGAGTGCATGTTCAGCATCGATAAATGCGCAGGTTTTACCTTCACGCTGTGCAGCGGCGATAACTTGCAGCGTTAGTGTGGTTTTACCTGACGATTCTGGTCCGTAGATTTCAACGATACGCCCCATTGGCAGCCCACCAGCCCCCAAGGCAATATCAAGTGACAGAGAGCCGGTAGAGATCGTTTCAACGTCCATTGAGCGGTCTTCGCCCAAACGCATGATAGAACCTTTACCAAATTGCTTTTCGATCTGGCCCAGCGCAGCCGCCAATGCCTTTTGTTTGTTCTCGTCAATAGCCATTTCTACTCCTGTCATGCGGCGTAACGCTCTCGCTACACGGCCGTGCGCTTTATGTGACTGCCACTGGTATGTAATCAAACAGGCGTGTCACCGAATCATTAACAGCATTATACTGTATACGCATACAGCATCAAGATTATTTTTGCAGAAATCCATCCAAAAGCATCTGAAGTGCGAAACACACGGCCTGAAGCCGCACAGCATTCCTATCGCCAAGAAACAGCATTTCACGCGCCAGTAGGTTGCCGTGCTTGTCACACCAGCCAAACCAGACGGTACCAACGGGTTTTTCGTCAGAACCGCCGTCGGGGCCAGCAATGCCGCTCAAAGAAAGTGAATAATCAGCCTCCGCTGCGCGCAAGGCCCCCTGCGCCATTTCCCGTACGGTTTGCTCACTCACTGCGCCGTATTGGGCGAGCGTTTCCTCACTGACACCGATGAGGCGCTGTTTTGCCTGGTTGCTGTAAGTGACAAATCCATAGTCAAACCAGCCGGAACTCCCCGCCACATCAGTAATCGATTTCGCTATCCAGCCTCCCGTACAGGATTCTGCACAGGTCACCTTTGCACCCAACGCAGTCAGGCGCGCTCCAATCTGGGCGCTTAACTGCAAAATATCGGTTTCCATGTTCACTCCACGTTGATTGAGGGTATCGCATCACAGCGTATCATTTTCACACGAGTTCGCCTTCCCCTACCACGCTGTTGCGTGCCTTATTCCAAAATTCGGCGCGAAAGTAAAGGGAGTGGCAGGACAGATATAACGCTGGAGGGGCTTTGTTGAATAAATCAGAACTTGTAACGACTGCGCCCCATACGGGTCGATTGTTACGTGATGCGAATACTGTTCGGCATTCCTAATAGCGTGATCCGGTTAAGCGCTTTGACCATGGCCATGGCTTCACCCACC
>NZ_JAHWCO010000362.1:0-2835 GCF_020054415.1 Candidatus Symbiopectobacterium sp.
GGGGGTGAAAAAGGATGAGCATCGCTAGGATATCAGACTACCAGAAACCTCAACTTGAGGTAGTGGAGCATCGCGTGGCTGACACTGATGATGGATTCATCATGCTGGCGATGGATCTTTACGAAGAACTGATCGGCGCTAATTTGACTCGCAATCAAGCCAAGGTGGCACACGCTGTATGCCGAAAGACATACGGCTTCAAGAAGAAAATGGATCGCATTGCTGACAGTCAATTAGCCGAGCTTTGCAGAATCAGCAGGTCAAAGGCCAACATTGCCAAAAATGAGCTTATCGCCATGAAAGTTCTGGTGAAAGACGGAAGCAAAATTGGCCCAAACAAAAACATATCAGAATGAGAGATCCCGGAGTGTTCCCAAATAGATAACATTGTTACCAAATCGGGAACAAAAAATGTTACCAAATTGGATACACCTGGTGTTACCAAAACGGAACACACAAAAGATATCTTTAAAGATAAAATAAATAATACCCCCTTACCCCCTACGGGTGAAAGTGTGAAGGGGGGTAAACCATCCAAACGAAAATCAGACCCAATCAAATACGACGACTACCTGAACGCCTACAACGAAGCCGTGGGTGACAGACTGCCTCACGCTGTTGAAGCCAATGACGAGCGAAAATGGAAACTAGCCGCTCTGGTTAAATCTCTGGCCACGCCAAACCTTGACGGCTTCAAGTCTTACGTCAGGGCGTTTATGGCTGCTGCCAGGCCGTTCCACTTTGGCGACAATGATCGCGGCTGGGTGGCTAATTTTGATTACCTGCTTCAGCGCAAAACGCTGACGAAAATCAGGGAGGGTACGCTATGAGACAGGATATCGAGGCCAGTGTTATTGGTGGCCTGCTGATCGGCGGTTTAACGCCAACGGCAACTGACGTTCTGGCAACGCTGGATGCGGAAACATTCGAGATCCCGATTTACAAACGAGCCTATGAGGTGATCCGTAAACAGGCCCGCACACGAAACATGATTGATTCTCTGATGGTTGCCGAGGAATGTGGCGATGAGCATTTTGCCGACATCATGGAAACGGCGCGTAGCTGTCCCAGCGCTGCAAACCTGCGTGGCTATGCTGACATGGTGACTGAGATGTACCAGCGGCGCGTGTTCATTGCGGCTGTTGACGAGATGCGCGGGACAATCGGTAACGGATCCCTTGAGCTGGCTACCGTGGCTATGGATGAACTGGTAGGCCGTCTGTCCAGCATTCGAAAGCCAAAGCAGGAAGTAAAACCGGTTCGTCTTGGTGAAATAATCACTGACTACACCAACACGTTAGAGCGCCGGCTGAAAAACGGGGAAGAGTCCGACACGCTGAAAACTGGCATTGATGACTTGGACGCGATCACCGGTGGTATGAACGCTGAGGATCTTGTGATTGTCGCTGCACGGCCCGGAATGGGGAAAACTGAACTGGCGCTTAAGGTTGCCGAAGGCGTGGCAAACCGGAAGTTACCCGGGGAGAACCAGCGGAGGGGCGTTCTGATTTTCAGCATGGAAATGAGTTCTCTACAGGTAGCTGAGCGTTCGATAGCCGGGGCAGGGCGGATGTCGGTAAGTCTGCTGCGTAACCCTTCAAACCTTGACGATGAGGGATGGGCGAGGATTGTTGACGGGATTAACCGACTGGCAGATCTTGACGTATGGGTAGTCGATGCTTGCCGCCTGACGGTGGAGGCAATCGTAGCCATTGCCAAGCGGCACAAACAGGAGCACCCAGCGCTATCGCTGATCATGGCAGATTATCTCGGGCTGATCGCCAAACCGAAAGCGGAGCGTAACGACCTTGCCATAGCCCATATCTCATGGAGCCTAAAGGCAATGGCCAAGACGCTGCGAACGCCAGTGATCGCGCTTAGTCAGCTATCACGAGACGTTGAAAAGCGACCTAACAAGCGCCCGACCAACGCCGATTTGCGTGACTCTGGCAGCATTGAACAGGATGCCGACTCAATCATCATGCTCTACCGCGACGCGGTGTATAACGAGAATTCACCCGCCGCTCCATTCGCAGAAATCATCGTCACAAAAAACCGATTCGGCTCACTTGGCACAGTCTACCAACGATTCGTTAATGGTCATTTCATTGAGTGCGACCAGGACGAAGCGCGGGAGAAGTGCACGACAAGGCAGCAGACAGAAACCAGCGTACGCAGGTACGCAAAAGGCGCTGACGTCTAGGCAAACAAACAGGAGGAGTGATGAAAAGGGATACACGGAAAGCCGCTGAAAGAAGTTATAGGTTTTTAAAGCGAGGGCAATAGGAATGACAGCCTATCTAACAGAATGCATCGTGGGGCTGCTGGCAATGGCAGCCCTTTTTGTTTGGGTGGGTAAATATGGAGCGCTGGGAAAGTGAGCACAGAGCAGAGCATGGCGGATTTTGAAGAGTGGTTTCGTTTCCATTGCGACGTTGGCGAGAGTGAATTGCTTTTACCAAGAGCTAACGGTGGCGCGAATTACAGCTATCCCGAAACAGATTTGGTGTGGATTGCATGGCAGGCCAGCCTTGCGGCGCTGGTGGTAAACATTGAACAGCACAATGAGTTCGAAATTAATCACATCGCATCACCAGAGCCAGAAAAGGACACATACGCCATCGGTTGGATTGACGGCAGGAACTATGCCGCCAAGCAGGTTCGCGCAGCCGGAATAACAGTGAAGGAGGGGTGATGGATAAAACACGCTTCCTGCTGCGTGATGAACGAATACGAAAAAACCTGAAAGCCTTTATTGATTCCCTGCCCACCGACCCACACCGCCCTCTCGAAATTACCATCAACGATGCTAAACGGACATTACCGCAGAACGAC
>NZ_JAHWCO010000037.1:0-1284 GCF_020054415.1 Candidatus Symbiopectobacterium sp.
ATAAAACCATTTTGCAGGATTTTTATCAGGTTACGTTCCGCAAGAAGTTATATGGAGACCTGGAAAGCCTGCAGGCAGATCTGGACAACTGGTTGTGGCATTACAATAATGAGCGAACTCATCAGGGAAAAATGTGCTGCGTGCGTACGCCGATGGCCACTTTACTCGATGGAAAACGGATCTGGGCAGAAAAGAATCTGAACCAGATGTAATTTGACAGACACCTGTATAAATAATCGGTAACTGTCAGATCAGGTCTGAGCTAGTACAGACCAAAGTGCCTCCGATGAAAAATGACAGTGTAATTTCGTTGCACTGATGGAAACAAAAGTAGCCCGTCATTTATCGCACGTTTTGGCTTCAAATATCGCACGCGCATCACACGACCAAGACGTTATTTTTCATCATCACCTCAACGTAAAAAAGCCAAGATTGCGTGGCTCCCACCCCCCCTTGGTTTGGTGCACAATTAGCTTTATGCTCGAAAGTTACGCGGCTTGCAAATCCGTTAGCGGCTGAGGCTTGCACCCCCACCTTTTTTCATCACACCACGGATATCCGATTCCTGTACCAGGTTCAAGTCACCGCTGATCGTCAATTTCAGAACGCTGGCAGCAATTGCAAAGTCGATAGACTCCTGTGCGTCAAACTGAAGCAAGATACCGTGCATCAACCCGGCACCGAAGGCATCACCAGCCGCAACACTTTCCATCACATGCAGGTTATAGCGCGTCGTTTCATGAAACTCGCCATCGCTCAACAGCGGCCCCATCCATTGGCTGTCTTCGACCGAGCGAATATTACGCAGTACGCTGGCAACCATTTTACATCCCGGATAACGGCGCGTTACCTCCAGCATCCCCTCCTTGTGTCGTGTATTCAATATGTTGATTGCAGTGTGAAATGTCCGGTTTTGGATGTGGAATACAGTGGCTAAAGTTGATGTAAGATGCCCGTTTTGTGAACAGACATCTCCTGTGAAAAAACACGGTTATGACAAAAGTGGCCATGAGCCTGTTTAAGATTTTGTGTAAATGCCTTTCCTCAGAAGTGACCGTCAAGGCGGTCACCGAACTCGATAATAAAGCGACTCATTGCCATACGCCAGTCCTGTAAGGGCATCGTCCATTTCTGCGATGCCGCCTGGATTGCCAGCCATACGACCTTCTTCACCGAGTCATCAGTCGGGAACACCTTGCGTTTCTTGATTGCATGCCGGATCACGCTGTTCAGTGATTCTATAGCGTTCGTCGTGTAGATTACCTCGCGAAGTTCCTGCGGGTA
>NZ_JAHWCO010000259.1:0-1223 GCF_020054415.1 Candidatus Symbiopectobacterium sp.
ACGAAGGCGATGTCTCCGCAGACGAACGGCATCTGCGAGCGCTTCCATAAAACCATTTTGCAGGATTTTTATCAGGTTACGTTCCGCAAGAAGTTATATGGAGACCTGGAAAGCCTGCAGGTAGATCTGGACAACTGGTTGTGACATTACAATAATGAGCGAACTCATCAGGGAAAAATGTGCTGCGGGCGTACGCCGATGGCCACTTTACTCGATGGAAAACGGATCTGTGCAGAAAAGAATCTGAACCAGATGTAATCTGACAGACACCTGTATAAATAATCGGTAACTGTCAGATCAGGTCTGAGCTAGTACAAATAAACGCTTTCAGGTTTTTTCGTATTCGTTCATCACGCAGCAGGAAGCGTGTTTTACCCGTGTCACTCTCCGCTTCTGGCGCGATGCATTCTGTCCTGTTCTATCAACTTTCCAATAAGTGATAGAATGAAGCTGATTTTTTGCTCACCCTGAGTTATCTCATAGCGTTGTAACAACGCCACCTCTGGCCTGTCTGCAGTACGCAATATTGTGGATATATCATTCAAATATGGAGCTAAATTATTCATGGGTATGCTTTCCTTCGATACAACCTGTCCTAACTGTTTAAGAGAAAAGGCGGTTCTTATTGGTTTAAATGAACAACAAAGGGGGACTACTGATATTTATGGGCTTTGTTGAATAAATAGATTTTATGCTGGCAGCCCAGTGAAACGACGGATCCTCGCAACGTAAAATCATGCAGTTAGGCCTCATGAGAAAAGTGTACACCTGATATGACAAGCATTTTCAACCAAAACTGGCATGGAAAAACAGCATGATTACCTATTATTCAACAAAGCCATATTTATGATGTGCACTTTGTATGCAATAGTTGCAATAAATCAGGAATAGCCGCCGTCAAAAGCTCTACGGCTTATGGCCCTTTATACTCAGTGAGAAATGGACAAAAGAACATTCTGGCGCCCGATTCTTCTAGCACGTACTTACTTTGGCTTTGTTGACTCGATTTTTAAACTGATTAAATTGTCGCTGCATTGTCCAGACTATTCGCTGCTCAGCAAGCGACCAAAGACAGTGAACATCGGCATAAAAACGCCAACCCGTGGTGAAATCTCACATCTGGTCATTGATGGAACCGGCCTGAAGGTCTTTGGCGAAGGCGAATGGAAAGTCCGGCAGCATGGTGCCGACAGACGCAGGGTATGGCGTAAGCTGCACCTGGC
>NZ_JAHWCO010000712.1:0-15747 GCF_020054415.1 Candidatus Symbiopectobacterium sp.
GACACGCCCATGATCTTGCAGGCTTTTGATACGTTACCGAGTTCTTCGGCGAGATTGAGCAGGCCGGCTTTGTGTTTGATAATGGGATTGTTAGTATGAAGCATGAGAGTTACCTCGCGTTTTGTTTAAGGATCAGACACCTATATCAAAACCGGTAACTCTCAACCTTTCAAGGTCCAGTGTCAGATCTAGTCGCGACTAATACAGCTAACCGCGTGGCACGCGCCCGACACGGGGTGTGCAGTCGCACACACCCCGTGACCCCGCGCTTTTTGCGGAATAACGCCGCTTCGCGGTGCCTTCAGAAAAAGCTTTCGCCGCATCCATGCGGCTCATCCTTGCGCCATCTTCTTCTTCAGCGTTATTCGATGCGGAACATCACCCCCACACAGTATGCCTCTCCACAAAGATGCATTTTAAATACATTTCCATAGATATTCTTTGCTGAGCTTTATAAACTACCAACGCGATAAGAATGTATAAGCTCTCCGAGGTGTATGATGCAAAATCTGATCTGTTATAAAACCCTGCCGCAGTGGAATGCACAGACGCTGCCCGCCGCGTTTCAAGAAAAACACAACACGCAAGTGGGCACTTTGGCGAAGTTGACCGTCCTGAAAGGAGAGCTGATGTTCGCCATGCTGCATGAAGATGGCTCGGTGATTGAGACTTATCAGTTTACCGAACAGAATCAGCCACCGTTTGTTGAACCGCAAGCTTGGCACCGGATCGTCAGTGCCTCAGCGGATTTGGAGTGCCAGTTAGCGTTTTACTGCACCGCCGAGGATTATTACGCTAAAAAATACGGCCTGACGGCAACCCATTCCGAAGTAGTGGCCGCACTGGCGCAAATACCGGCTGGCAAAGCACTCGATCTTGGCTGCGGTGGCGGCAGAAATGCCCTTTACATGAACCTGCGCGGATTTGACGTTACCGCGTATGACAAAAACCTCAACAGCATCTCGTCACTGAAAGATATCATCAGCAGCGAAAACCTCTCCGGCATTCGCGCCAGCCTGTACGACATCAACAAAGCTGCGTTAGACCAACAGTTTGACCTTATCATCTCCACCGTGGTGTTGATGTTTCTGGAACGCGAGCGCATCCCTTTCATCGTGCATAACATGCAGGAGTGTACCGCAGAGGGTTGCTATAACCTGATCGTGGCGGCCATGTCCACCGAGGATTTCCCCTGCCCACTGCCTTTCTCCTTCACCTTCCAGCACGATGAATTGCGCGAGTATTACGCAGGATGGGAGATCCTGAAATACAACGAAGAGGTGGGTGAATTGCATAAAACCGACGAGAATGGCAACCGCATCAAACTGCGCTTCGCCACCTTACTGGCAAGAAAAACGCCGCAGAACGCGTAACATGCACTGGCTGCGTTTTCTCGGGCCGGTATCACCGGCCCGAGAAAAGAACGATCAGCTCGCTTTACGTTCTGCTGCCTGACGGTAGGCGACCAAATCTTCGATGGTCAGTACCGGCATGCCGTGCTGTTTAGCAAACGCGATCACTTCCGGCGTACGCGCCATGGAACCGTCATCATTGGTCAGCTCACACAGCACAGCAGCCGGTTTTAAACCGGCCAGCGTTGCCAGATCGATAGATGCTTCGGTATGACCACAGCGAGTCAGTACGCCGCCCGGTTGACCGCGCAACGGGAAGACGTGCCCAGGACGATTCAAATCGCTTGCACGCGCGTCATCAGCAATGGCGGCGCGAACGGTTGTCATACGGTCAGCAGCAGACACACCGGTTGTCACACCTTCAGCAGCTTCGATGGTGACGGTAAAGCCGGTTTGATAGTGGCTGGTATTGTGCTCCACCATCATGGGCAGTTCCAATTGACGGCGGCGCTCTTCAGTCAGGCACAGGCAGACGATGCCGCTACCGTAGCGAATGGTCATCGCCATTTGCTCAACGGTCATGTTCTCGGCGGCAAATACCATGTCGCCTTCGTTTTCACGGTCTTCGTCGTCCAACACCGTAACACCAACGCCTTGACGCAGCGCTGAAAGCGCACGTTCAACGCGTTCAGATGGCGTGCCAAATTCAGAAAGTAATGTCTGATTCATGGTAAAAAACCTCATGTTTATTATGGATTACCAGAACCAGGGCGAGCTTGAGGAGTAACCATTACAACAGATGCGGTTCAATGCGCACCGGGCAATGACTAACAAAATAACGCGAGTGGGCATATGCCCAACAGGATACCGTTACTCTCTCCTATCCGGACTATAACCGTCGGCCCCGGAATTTCACCGGATCTGCTGACCTCACCACGTAAATCGATAATAACTTATTGATAACGTTACGGCGAGCGCTCGCGGGCTTCCATACGAAAGCACGATGTTTTAGCACCCTGCACTGTCTGGTTTACCGCCGGTGGGGAATTACACCCCGCCCTGAGAAGTAAGCGTGGTAACTATAACGCTATTGCCTGAGCGGGGCAATTAGCGCAATGGATAAAATGTGACATCTGCTGGCCTATTGGTAAAAATTTTCTTTAAAAATCCGACACAAAGCATTACAAGGCGAGTTTTGGTTTATCCCTTTTCATTCACGCATTACACTGACAGTACAGATACCAGAAACCGAGCAGGAAAACGGCATGATTGACCCGAAAAAGATTGAGCAAATTGCACGTCAGGTGCATGAATCCATGCCGAAAGGCATACGCGAACTGGGCGAAGACGCCGAGAAAAATATTCGCCAGGTACTGCAAGCACAGTTTACCAAGTTGGATCTGGTAAACCACGAAGAGTTCGATGTGCAAACGCAGGTCCTGCTGCGCACTCGTGAAAAACTGGCGCGGCTGGAACAGCGTTTGAGCGAGTTGGAAGCCAAGTTGGACGCAGAAAAAACCGCTACTTCTGAACAGCAGCCCTCGTAGGCGGTACAACATCATCGCGGGCACCGGCCACCCGATGGCCGGTGCAGCGGCGATTATTCTGCTGCCAGTTGCTGTGATTTATGCGGTAACCCCCACCACAGCACTGCCAGCATAATCAGTGCATAGAGCGAGTTAGCCCCAACCATTACCAACAGTGCGCAGCACAACACACTGCCGATAACAGCCATCAGGCGGGCCCGACCTTTCAACAGCAGACACCCTGCCAGCATGCACAGCAGATAAACCAGAACAAAAATACCGTTGGCGTAAACGATCAACGTCGATAATGGCAGTGACAGCCAGTAAATCAGCAGGCAACAAGCCATGCTACAAAGCACCACCGCCGACAGTGCGCTAAGGGGAACTTGGGCACGTGAAAGCCGCACCAAGCGACTCCCCGGTTCTGCCTGTGACCACACCAGTCGCGCAAAGCCCTGCGTATAAATGTTCACAGTGGCAAAGCACGCCAGATAGCCAATCAGGCAGGCTCCCCAATAGACCCATTCGCTACCAAACAAATCTGCGACGATACTCAACAGCAGTGAGGTCGGAGCGACATCACTACCATAGACGTTCAACTGCAAAATCGCGACGGTACAGCACCAATAGACGATGCCGGCAATCAGCATGTCGATCATCAAGGCCCGAGGAAAATCACGCTCTGGGTTACGAAACTCGGTAGAGAGGTGAGCAAACGCTTCCAGCCCAACAAAACACCAAAACATCACGGCAAGTGAATAAAAAGTGTTCGGCCAAGAGAGGGTACTCAGCGCAGGCCAAGCGATATGCGTGGGATCGATCTCCCCCCCCACAAAAATGGCAGCGACCAGCAGCACCACCAGTACGGCAATGCCCGTTTGAATGGACGCACTGGAACCCGCACTGCGTGACTCGAGCAGCCAAATGGCGATCAGCGTCAACATTTGCACGACCAATATGCCTACCCTGCTATGTCCAATAAACGGCGCCCAAAACTCAGCGGCAATTTGCAACGCAGCAGGCAAGCCCAAGGGGATCACGGAAAGAAACAGCCAGCGGGTCACGCGTGCCAGGCGCGGGCCAAACGCCAGATTGACAAAGCGGGCTGCCCCACCGGCATTGGGAAAATGCTGTCCCAACGCGGCAAAGCCAATGGCAATCGGAAACACCAACACAATCAGCAGCGGCCAAGCCCACAGGCTGTCATTACCCGACAGTTGCGCCACAATAGCTGGCACCGCAAACACGCCAGTTCCCAGTAGCGAAGTGGAAAGCAGCACCACTCCCTGAACTACGCCCAGATCCTACCTTAACCCATTGCTACTCGCCACGTCAGTCCACCCTATCCCCTAAAAAACAAAGCCTCCATGTAGGAGGCTTTGCGGTTACAAAATCACGTCTACCCATTAGCCCGCAGTACATCGCGAATACGGCCTTTGTAAGCCTCGACTTTCTGCGGCGTCATTAAACGACGTTCATCATCCAGTACTACTCCGCCTACGTCGTCAGCAATGCGCTGTGCAGATTGCAGCATCAGTTTGAAATTCTGGCTTGCATCACCGTAGGAGGGCACCATCATGAAAATGGAGACGCCCGGCGTGGAGAAATCGGCCATGTCGTCGATACTGAAAGAACCGGGTTTCACCATGTTGGCTAGGCTAAACAGCACCGGTCCTGCACCCGCAGGATTAACATGACGATGGAAAATATTCATTTCACCGAACTGGAAGCCGGCCTGCAATACGCTCTGCAACAGCACTTCACCGACAATGATACTGCCCTGATGAGCGGCAACGTGCAGGACCAGCACGGTTTCTTGCGCTGCGCTGCTTGCGCTTTGCACTTGTGGCTGGTCAGCATCCTGCTCAGACAGGTGTTGCTCCGCGGCCTGCTCTTCAAGGTGCGGTGCACGTTCAACAGGCGTTGGATGTACAGGCGCAACGTTTGCAGCATGTGCGGTGCGAGTCTCCTGCGCAACGCGATCGACATGCACCTCAGGCGCAGATTGCGGCGCGGTGGTCGCGCCTAACAGCGGATCGTAATCGGTACGAACGTGTTCGGCAGCAGAAGCGAAAGGCGATGAGGATGCAGGCGGCGGCGCAGGCTCACTGAACGAACCCAATGCAGGTTCTTCCTGCGTACGAGTCCGCATGACTCTGACTTCGCCGACCCCTTCATCAAGCTCCTCAAGCGGCGCAGTCTCTTCTCGCTTCTGCTTTTGCTTAAGGCGCTTCACCGGACGGTCACGAAAAAGGGACGAGCGCTCTTTACGGCTCGTCCACAAGCCGTGAAGCAGTAGCGCAATTATAGCGATCGCGCCCACAACGATTAATATCAGACGCAAGTCCTGCATCATTGCTATCCCAGTTAATTCAATTTATTGCCACCGCGGCAACTTTTTCATACCCCTAACTCTATTTGCCTGCGTACACAAGTGCAAGCCTGCACAGTATTTTATAGGAATAAAGATATACCGGGCGCACTTTTTTGCTTTTTTTCGTCCAAAGGGTCACTGGTCAGCAGAAAATCATCCCGATATTATGCAGATCACACAAACGATCCGGATCACCCCACAATGAGGAACAGGATGTCATGGTAACCCCGTCCCCCGCTACGCCACCGCGTTCAGGCATTTACTATTTCGCACAAGGTTGGCAACTGATGTCGCTGCCGGGCATACGGCGTTTTGTCATCGTTCCCCTGCTGCTCAATGTGCTGTTGATGGGCGGTGCCTTTTGGTGGCTGTTTTCCCGCATGGGTGACTGGATTGCCCAACTGACGGGCCATGTGCCAGAGTGGTTACAATGGTTAAGCTACCTGCTATGGCCGCTCGCTGTCATCTCTATCCTGTTGGTATTCGTCCATTTTTTCAGCACCATTGCCAATTTTATCGCGGCACCGTTTAACGACCTGCTGGCCGAACAGCTTGAAGCGCGGCTGACCGGAAAGGCCCTGCCGGACAGCGGCGTTATGGGCATGGTCAAAGATATCCCGCGGATCATGAAGCGCGAAGTGCAGAAACTCGCCTATTACCTGCCGCGCGCCATCGTACTGTTGTTGTTGTATCTTATTCCCGGTATCGGACAAACCGTGGCACCGCTGCTGTGGTTCGGGTTTAGCGCCTGGATGCTAGCCATTCAATATTGCGATTATCCCTTCGACAATCACAAAATCAGCTTTCCCACCATGCGCGAAGCGTTGCGGCGTCATAAACTCAACAACTTGCAGTTCGGCGCGTTGGTCAGTGTGTTTACGCTGGTGCCGTTCCTGAATTTGGTGGTGATGCCGGTCGCAGTATGTGGCGCAACAGCATTGTGGGTGGATCGATATAGTCATCTCTCGGTCTCAGCGGGAACGCGATAGTTTTTCCGACTGTAATGAAAAGATATTTCTTAAGAACATAACGATATAGCAATTCTTTCCTTCCCTGAAAGGACGGAGTGAGTATGCTCTATCCTGTTGGTAAAAATTTCATACAGTTATACAGTTATACAGTTATAAGGACTGGCCATGAGCAAAATTTATGAAGATAACTCCTACACCATCGGCCACTCGCCGCTGGTTCGCCTGAACCGCGTCGGTAATGGACGTATTCTGGCAAAAGTAGAATCGCGCAATCCTAGCTTCAGCGTCAAATGCCGTATCGGTGCGAACCTGATTTGGGATGCAGAAAAACGCGGCGTATTAAAACCCGGCGTTGAACTGGTGGAACCGACGAGCGGTAACACTGGGATTGCTCTGGCCTATGTCGCTGCTGCCCGCGGGTACAAATTAACCCTGACCATGCCAGAAACAATGAGCATTGAGCGGCGCAAACTGTTGAAAGCGCTGGGCGCTAAACTGGTACTGACCGAAGGTGCGAAAGGCATGAAAGGGGCCATCGCCAAGGCAGAAGAGATTGTTGCCAGCGATCCGAGTCGCTTCCTGTTACTGCAACAGTTCGGCAACCCGGCTAACCCGGAAATTCACGAAAAAACCACCGGCCCGGAAATCTGGGAAGACACCGATGGTGAAGTCGACGTGTTTATCTCCGGTGTCGGCACCGGCGGTACGTTGACTGGCGTCAGCCGTTTTATCAAGAAAACCAAAGGCAAAGCTATCACAACCGTCGCGGTTGAACCCGTTGATTCACCGGTGATCACCCAAGCGCTGGCTGGCGAAGAGATCAAGCCTGGCCCGCATAAGATCCAAGGGATCGGCGCAGGATTCATTCCGGGTAACCTCGATCTTGCTCTGGTGGATCGCGTTGAGCGTATTTCTAACGAGGATGCGATTTCAACCGCGCGTCGCCTGATGGAAGAAGAAGGTATTCTGGCTGGTATCTCTTCCGGTGCTGCTGTGGCTGCAGCGCTAAATTTGCTGAAAGAGCCCGCGTTTGAAGGCAAAACTATCGTGGTGATTCTGCCCTCTTCCGGTGAGCGTTATCTCAGTACTGCGCTGTTTGCCGATCTGTTCACAGAACAAGAATTGCAGCAGTAATCCTTCGTTACATTGACAGCATAAAAGCACCTTCATAGGTGCTTTTTTTTGTGGTCAAGTTCAAAGTTTATACCCATCAATGATTGCTTTTTTTGTCCAGGTTTAGTATTTGACCGAACAATTATTTCGATGCGAGAAATTAATAACCGTAACATCGTACCCTGTTCCTACTGATGGCAATGTCCCCGTTTTTTACCACAGAGGCAGCAAGGCCATCTGACACTGGGCTGGAATACGGTGCTATTTGGCGTATATATTCAAGGGAGGCGTTTCGTCCTTACCTTGCCGCATCAAAGGCGACCCCGTAACATAAATGGGGCTGACCTAACAGACTAACGTTCGGTAAATACACTAAACTTTAGTTCCACAACACGAATCCAAACCATAGTTGGGGAAAACAGAATGTTCCAGCAAGAAGTTACTATCACCGCTCCGAATGGCCTGCACACCCGTCCTGCGGCTCAGTTTGTTAAAGAAGCCAAAGGATTTACCAGCGAAATTACCGTCACCTCCAACGGAAAAAGTGCCAGCGCGAAAAGTTTGTTCAAGCTTCAGAACCTTGGCCTGACGCAAGGCACTGTCGTTACCCTTTCCGCAGAAGGTGAAGACGAGCAAAAAGCCGTTGAACATCTGGTTAAGCTGATGGCCGAACTTGAGTAATCGGCAGGCTTTTCGTGTGAACATCAGTTTCGAGTGAAGGTAGAGTTATGATTTCAGGCATATTAGTATCACCCGGTTTTGCTTTCGGTAACGCGCTGTTATTGAAGGAGGACGAAATCGTCATCAGCCGGAAGAAAATTACTGCTGGAGACGTTGAACAAGAAATCGAACGTTTTCTGAGTGGCCGGGCCAAGGCTTCTGCACAGTTGGAAGCCATCAAGACCAAAGCAGGTGCAACCCTGGGCGCTGAGAAAGAGGCCATATTCGAAGGGCATATCATGCTGCTTGAAGATGAAGAGTTCGAGCAGGAAATCATAGCCCTGATCAAAAAGGACCATCACTCTGCCGATGCAGCAGCCTACTCAGTTATCGAGAATCAGGCGAAAGCGTTGGAAGAACTGGACGATGAGTACCTGAAAGAGCGCGCAGCGGACATGCGCGATATAGGTAAACGCCTGCTGAGAAACATTATCGGTATGCCAATTATCGATCTTGGCGATATTCAGGAAGAATCGATCCTGATCGCAACCGATTTGACGCCATCAGAAACCGCGCAGTTGAATCTGGACAAGGTGCTAGGCTTTATTACCGATCTCGGCTGCCGGACCTCCCACACCTCCATTATGGCGCGTTCTCTGGAGCTGCCCGCGATTGTCGGCACCACGGATGCCACCCAGCAGGTGAAAAACGGCTGTTATCTGATTCTGGATGGCGTAAACAACAAAATTTATCAGAACCCGACGCCGGACGTTATCGAACAACTGAAAGCGCTGGAAGCACAGTACTACGCTGAAAAAGATGCGTTGGCAAAACTGAAGGATTTGCCCGCCATCACGCTCGACGGGCATCAGGTAGAAGTGTGCGCCAACATTGGTACCGTACGTGATGTTGCCGGTGCAGAGCGCAATGGCGCAGAAGGTGTTGGACTCTATCGCACCGAATTCCTGTTTATGGATCGCGATGCGTTCCCGACAGAAGAAGAGCAGTTCCAAGCCTACAAAGCCGTGGCAGAAGCCGTAGGGGCGCAGGCGGTTATCGTGCGCACCATGGATATCGGCGGCGATAAGGATCTGCCTTACATGAACCTGCCGAAGGAAGAGAACCCGTTCCTGGGCTGGCGAGCAATTCGTATCTGTCTCGATCGTAAAGAAATTCTTCATACACAGCTGCGTGCCATTTTGCGCGCGTCGGTGTTTGGCAAGCTACGCATCATGTTCCCGATGATCATTTCCGTAGAGGAAGTGCGTGCGCTGAAAGCCGAGCTGGAACTGCTGAAATCGCAGTTGAGAGCAGAAGGGAAAGCCTTCGATGAGAGCGTCGAGGTAGGCGTAATGGTTGAAACACCTTCTGCGGCCGCCATTGCCAACCATCTGGCGAAAGAAGTGGACTTTTTTAGTATTGGGACAAATGACTTAACCCAGTATACTCTGGCAGTTGATCGCGGTAATGAGCTTATCTCTCATCTCTATAACCCGATGTCTCCAGCAGTATTGCGTTTGATCAAGCAGGTCATTGACGCATCTCATGCCGAAGGCAAATGGACGGGGATGTGCGGCGAGCTCGCTGGTGACGAACGTGCTACACTGCTATTATTGGGTATGGGTCTGGATGAATTCAGCATGAGTGCAATCTCAATTCCTGGCATCAAGAAGATCATTCGTAATGCAAATTACGACGATGCCAAAGCGTTGGCAGAACAAGCGCTCTCCCAACCCACAGCGCAAGAACTGAGCGATGTAGTGAGCAGATTCATCAAAGAAAAAACGCTCTGCTGATTCTGCTATGCTGACCCAATATTAATGATTAGGAGAAGATCATGGGTTTGTTCGATAAACTGAAATCTCTGGTATCTGATGACAAAAAAGATACTGGCAGCATTGAAATCATTGCACCGCTGTCTGGTGAAATCGTCAATATCGAAGACGTTCCTGACGTTGTTTTTGCTGAAAAAATTGTCGGGGACGGTATTGCCATTAAACCGACTGGCAACAAGATGGTGGCGCCGGTTGATGGCACCATCGGCAAGATTTTTGAAACTAACCATGCTTTCTCTATCGAATCCGACAGCGGTATTGAACTGTTCGTTCACTTCGGCATCGATACCGTTGAGCTGAAAGGTGAAGGCTTCAAACGCACCGCGGAAGAAGGCCAACACGTGAAGAAAGGCGATCTGGTCATTGAATTCGATCTGGCGCTGTTGGAAGAAAAGGCCAAATCAACGTTGACGCCGGTGGTTATCTCCAACATTGATGAAATCAAAGAGCTGACCAAGTTGAGCGGCACTGTTGTTGTCGGTGAAACACCGGTTATCCGTATCAAAAAGTAGCGCTTTTCTGAGTACAGCACCTCATACCTGCCCCATGGTCAGTGCGCTGACTGTGGGGTTTTTATTTATTGCCCCACCCTACTCACTGTAAGCGCGGGCGTTTTTCTGCACCGGAAGAGGCTATTTCGAGGGCTGCCAGCACCTTTACCGCTCCTCCGTCCAATGCAATCCCCAGAGACAGGGCTACGAGTGCGCAGCACTCCCCGTTTTTCAACCGATCAGCCCAGAAGGCCTCCACAGCAACCATCTCCGGATTATGCATCCCATTATGGCAATGGCTGATTCCGTGATCCCTCGCCACCACGTAACAGAGTTCCCCCTGCCGCACTCGAGCCCCGGCAACATAACGTCCAGAATCATGGCGGTTTAATTTCCTGACAGCGCACTTTCCACGCCCTCTTTCCCTGTCAACACTCGCGATGCGGCAAATCCCTCAGCGCTGATATACTCACAAAGCAGGTTTCCCAACTCCACATCATCATCAACCAGCAACAGCTTCATACCTTGCTCCCCTTGGCGGTTCTGATGGTTATTTTCTCGTTTAATACGTATTTTCGCAGCTATCTTTACCGAATTCTTACCTTCTATAGCACTAAATAGGCGAGATCGGGTCATAGAGTCAGGGTAAAGTAACGGCTTTGTTCTACGCGGCTAGCATCGCCCCGTCAGACGTCAGTACCCTGCTGAAACGTCAACACTCGATAAGGATATTCAACTACTCATGCCTGCTCGTTTTTTGTCATTACGTACGTTGCTACTGGCACTGGTTGCCATCGTTGCCCTTTATGTTGGCTATAAGCACTTTTTCGCCGCCCCACCACCGGTGAACTACATTACCGCGCCCGTAGAAACCCGAGATATTGAGCAGACTGTCTTGGCAGATGGCACCATTGAAGCGCTCAAACAGGTCAGCGTCGGTGCCCAGGTATCAGGGCAAATCAAAGCGTTGCATATTGCACTGGGCGATAAGGTGAGCAAGGGACAACTGCTGGCAGAAATTGACGATTTAACACAGCAAAATACGCTGAAAGACAGCGATGCCGCGCTGAAAAACATTCAGGCGCAGCGTGCTGCCAAGCAGGCCACGCTGCGCAACAATCAGCTTAGTTGGCAGCGTCAGCAAATGCTAATGCAACGCAGTGTGGGTGCACAGGCCGACTATGACAGAGCCAAGTCCACGCTGGATGCCACCACAGCAGACATTGCCGCCCTCGACGCACAAATCGCGCAGGCGGAGATCGCCACCAGCACCGCCAAGGTCAATCTGGGCTATACGCAAATTACCGCACCGATGGATGGCACCATCGTCGCCATTCCGGTGGAAGCAGGGCAGACCGTCAACGCTGCGCAAACTACCCCCACCATCGCCAAAGTGGCGAACCTGAACACCATGACGGTGAAAGCGCAGATTTCCGAAGCCGATGTGGTCAACGTGAACGTCGGCATGCCTGTCTGGTTTACCATTCTTGGCCAGCCCAACAAGCGCTATCAAGCCACACTGCGCGCTATCGAACCAGCACCGGATTCCATCAACGATGAGACTACCAGCTCATCCAGCAGTTCCAGCAGCTCTTCAACATCCAAGGCGATTTATTACAACGGCCTGTTTGATGTTGATAACCCGGATGGCACGCTGCGTATCTCGATGACGGCGCAAGTGTATATTCTGCATGCTGCGGTAAAAAACGCGCTGGTGGTGCCCGCCACGTCCGTACAGCAGCTTAATGGAAAAACCGTGGTGCAAGTGGTTAATGCGCAAGGTCAACGTGAATCCCGTGACGTGACTATTGGTATTAACGACAACGTGCATACCCAATTACTCACCGGCGTCAGCGCGGGTGAACAAGTGATCATCAGCCAGCAACCGGGTTCTTCATCATCAACGGCGCGCCACCCCGGCCCGCCTCCGATGTAAGGGGAGCTAACGTATGACTCAACCTTTATTAACACTAACGGGAATTTCACGCCGTTTTACCAACGGTGACCAAACGGTCAACGTGTTGAAAGCGATAAACCTGACGATTCATGCGGGTGAGATGGTCGCTATTTTTGGGGCTTCCGGCCCCGGCAAGTCGACATTGATGAATATTCTTGGCTGTCTGGATAAAGCCTCGGAAGGAGAATATCGGGTTAACGGGCAAGCGGTAGCGACGCTTGACAGTGATAGCCTAGCCGCGCTGCGTCGGGAGCATTTCGGGTTTATCTTTCAACGCTATCATCTGCTGGGCGATCTTTCCGCACAGTGCAATGTCGAAGTCCCCGCCATATACGCCGGGCGCGACCGCACCTCACGCCAACAGCGCGCGGCGGCGCTGCTGCACCGCCTTGGATTGGGTGAACGCTTGAACTATCGCCCCAGCCAACTTTCCGGCGGGCAACAACAGCGCGTCAGTATTGCCCGCGCACTGATGAACGGCGGTCAGGTGATCCTCGCTGATGAGCCAACGGGCGCACTGGACACGCACAGCGGTAACGAAGTACTGGCCATTTTGAAAGATCTGAACGCGCAGGGGGCATACCATCATTATCGTGACCCACGATATGCAGATCGCGCGCCATGCCGGGCGTATCATCGAGTTGCGCGATGGCGAAGTGATCGCGGATTCAGGCAGTACAACGGCTCCTGCAGAGACTGCGCCGCAAGAGAATGCCAGTGCCAAGCCCGCTTCACGGCTGCTGCAAGCGCGCGATCGTTTTATCGATGCCTTCAAAATGGCGCTGCTGGCGATGAACGCTCAGCGCATGCGCACCTTTTTAACCATGCTCGGTATCATTATCGGTATCGCCTCGGTGGTCTCTGTGGTTGCGCTAGGCAAAGGCTCGCAACAGCAAGTGCTGGCCGACATCAGTGCAATGGGTACCAGTACGTTGGAGATCTATCCTGGCGAGGATTTCGGTGACCAACGTTCGAGCGCCATTCAAACGCTGCGTACAACCGATATCGAACCTTTGGCGCAGCAACCTTACGTTCACAGCGTGACACCCTCTGTCGCCACCAGCGTCACACTGCGCTATGGCAATATTGCCGTCACTGCAAATGCCAACGGTGTAGGAGAACAGTTTTTCACCGTGCACGGCTACAGTGTGACACAGGGGATTATTTTCCCACGCGCCAGCGTGGATAATCTGTCGCAGGAAGCGGTTATCGATCAGAACACATTGCAGAAGCTGTTTCCCAACGGGGAGAACCCTATCGGCGAGGTGATCCTGCTAGGATCGCTTCCCGTGCGGATTATTGGCGTGGTGGAAAAAAACAGCAGTGGTTTTGGCAGCGATGAAAATCTTAACGTCTGGGTCCCCTACACCACGGCGATGAAACGCATGATCGGGCAGTCCTACCTGAGAAGCATCACCGTCAGTGTCAAAGACAACGTGGATTTGAGCGTGTAAGAATAGGGTATTACCCAGATTTTGACCCAGCGCCACGGCAGCAAGGATTTCTTTGTTTTCAACACCGACAGCATTCGTCAAACCATCGAGAAGGCCACCACCACGCTGGCGCTGCTGGTCTCCGCCATTGCATTTATTTCGCTGCTGGTCGGCGGTATCGGCGTGATGAACATCATGCTGGTGTCGGTGACCGAGCGCACGCGAGAAATCGGCGTGCGCATGGCGGTTGGTGCGCGTGCCAGAGATATCATGCAACAGTTTTTGATTGAAGCGGTGCTGGTGTGCTTGCTGGGCGGCGTGTTGGGGGTTTCGCTGTCGCTGCTGGCAGGAGCGGTATTTAGCCACTTTTTCAGCAGCTTCTCGTTAATCTACTCACCAGCCTCTATTGTTGCTGCGTTCCTGTGCGCCAGCCTGATTGGGGTGATTTTTGGTTTCTTCCCCGCCCGGCGCGCCGCCTACATGGAACCAATACACGCGCTGGAACGGGAATAGCATTAACCAAATACGCCGGTATACAGATAGCGATCGCCGCGATCGCAGACAATCGCGACGATCGTGCTACCGGTGGTTTCCCGCGCCACGCGCAGTGCTCCCGCCACCGCACCGCCGGAACTGACGCCGCAGAAAATACCCTCTTGATGAGCCAAGCATCGCAGCGTGGTTTCCGCCTCTTGCTGGGTAATATCCATTATACGATCAACGTATTGTGGCTGAAAAATCTCCGGCTCGTATCCCGGCGCCCAGCGACGGATTCTAGGAATATGGCTCCCCGACGCGGGTTATAAACCAATGGTACAGACGGATGTACGCTGCTTGTTTCAGGAAGCGACTGACACCGGAAAGCGTGCCGGTGGTGCCCATTGAAGAGACAAAATGTGTGAGTGCGCCTTGCGTTTGCTGCCAGATCTCCGGCCCTGTGGTCATAAAATGCGCCAGCGCGTTATCCGGATTATTGAACTGATCGAGCACCTTGCCCTCTCCGGATTCTGCCATATGGCGCGCCAAATCGCGCGCGCCTTCCATGCCACACGCAGGACTGACCAGCACCAGCTCTGCACCGTAAGCGCGCATCGCCAGTTGCAGCTCACTGCTCATGTTCTCCGGCATCAACAGCCGCAAGCGATACCCTTTCACCGCGGCAATCATCGCCAGCGCAATACCCGTGTTGCCACTGGTGGCTTCAATCAGCCGATCGCCAGAGGTTATTTCTCCGCGCTGTTCAGCCTGCTCCACCATAAAACGGACCGGACGATCTTTTACCGAGCCAGCCGGATTATTGCCTTCCAACTTAAGCCAGATCTCACTGCCGATATCCTGCGCCAGCCTTTGCAGCTTGATGAGTGGCGTATTGCCAATGGTGTTATCCAGCGTACTCAACGCGTCTCCCCTACCTACTCAACATGAAAATGTTACAACGCGAGCAGTTTTTCCAGCGAAGGAGCGAAGAAATAGCTGCCGCTAGCGGCGCGCGTGAAGCGCAGCATCTCGTCACGTTTGCCGTCACGATCACCAAACATGCTCAGTAATTGCTGTTCAATATTATGCAAGCGCGCGCAATAGGCAATAAAGTAAAGACCATGTTTGTCGCTGGCCGTGCCATAGGGCATGCTCTGACGCAAAATTTTTCAGCCCTTTGCCCTCTTCCTTAAGATCAACCCGGCTCAGGTGCGAGGTGATCGGGCGCTGTTCTTCCGGAATCTCTTCGTTGTCCTGCTTGGTGCGACCGATCATCTGCTCTTGTTGCTCCACGCTAACGCGCTGTAACCGCTTGAGATTATGTTCCCAGCGCTGCACAAACACATAGCTGCCGCCCGCATCCGACCGATCGTCGGCGATAATCGCCACATCGCGTCGCGCATCGCACTGCGGGTTTTCGGGGCTTTGTTGAATAAATCAGAACTTGTAACGACTGCGCCCCATACGGGTCGATTGTTACGTGATGCGAATACTGTTCGGCATTCCTAATAGCGTGATCCGGTTAAGCGCTTTGACCATGGCCATGGCTTCACCCACC
>NZ_JAHWCO010000690.1:0-1460 GCF_020054415.1 Candidatus Symbiopectobacterium sp.
CAGCCTTCGGAGGCCAGCAGGACGGCTTTGATGCGATCACAAACACGCTTATCACGACTGGTGTCATGAAGGTGTTCGAGTTCGGCTTTTTGCTTGTCGGTAATAAATATCTTCATAGTGGGTGAGCATGATCTTCTTACCACGTAAAATCAATCATCTTCAATGATCACGGGTATATAGGGTTTCAGGAAACGCATAAACCAGCGATCGCTGATACTGGAATAGACGGCAAACACTGGCTTAATCGGCAAAAACAGCGCCAACAGCACACCGTCTAAAAAGGATTGATGATTTGGCGTAATCAGCAGTTTTGATTGTTTAAATACCGCACTATCGCCTTCAATCAGTATGCGATACAGGCGCTGGAACAGCCAGTGCAGCAGGGTGTATATCATTCCTTCTCCCATAGTCAGGCCATCAGCGTACGGGAAGCAAACTGGCCCTTCACAGTTAAACGACCACATAAAAAAGGCGGGACATATAAACTACTATGGCTAGCCCAAGAGTGTCAGGGCAACTGCGCCACATGCATGATGCAGAAATAACGAGAGAAAATGGAAAACGTGGTGAGCAAATGACAGGCAAAAAAAAACCTACGCATCCGCGTAGGTTGGTGCAATTTCATGGTTCAATGTACTTCTGCGATTTACTCGACAGAGTCCATCGATTTACCACCAATCAATACCTCTGGGATGGTCTACTCTAGAGACGCCCCCCTAATGAGGCCAGTGGAGAATCGCAAGAGTTCTGCTCTAAGTGCAACCAACTGTAAATTTTTGCCGAGTCATGTAAAGTCGGCATCCCATATTGTGATAAAAATCCCCTTCCGGTCTAAAACGTGATCTACATCTCACGCTGATCTGCCCTGTTTGCCGATAGCTATCTGGCGTTGCTCGGTGGATTTCTGGATGCGGTTGTCCTCGTAAGGGAAAACAGCACTGCATTTTACAGGAACAAATAACCACACAAATAACGTGTACTTAGGCGCTTTTTTCAACGGAATTGTTTCCCACTCACGCGCTACTATCAATCACGCTTGCATCGGGCAAGCTCATAAAATCGTATAAAGGTTATGGAAAATAATGAAGAATTATAAGATTGGCACCAGGCTCGCTGGGGGATTCGGCTTGCTGATCCTTTTTTCTCTGGTCATGTTGGTCTCCGGGGTATACCAACTGAAACAAATCTCAAGCAGTACCGCATGGATGATGCAGGCACCGTTGCAGAAAGAGGTCATGTATTCAATATGTTGATTGCAATGTGAAATGTCCGGTTTTGGATGTGGAATACAGTGACTAAAGGGCTTTGTTGAATAAATCAGAACTTGTAACGACTGCGCCCCATACGGGTCGATTGTTACGTGATGCGAATACTGTTCGGCATTCCTGATAGCGTGATCCGGTTAAGCGCTTTGACCATGGCCATGGCTTCACCCACCTGAGCATCGTAGTCTCTCAGAC
>NZ_JAHWCO010000029.1:0-2165 GCF_020054415.1 Candidatus Symbiopectobacterium sp.
GAAAACTTGATTGCCATTACTGTACACACGCCCTTCAGCCTGACGCTGGCCGATGGAACGGTACAGGATTTTCCCCGTGGACGGCATAACGTATCCGCGCCAGTAGCAGAACACTGGTTCACTCAGGCGCACGCGGAGATTGACGATACTGCCGTGCCGGATAACAGCGACGAATATCAGGCACGGATTGAAACCCTGAAAGCCCGGATTGAAGAACGTGACGCGACTATTCGTGATCTGACTTCACAGCTGGACGAACAAAAAGCGCAAACGGAAGCGCTGAATCAGCAGATAGCGGAACGGCTTGTCGGAGGGGATGGCGATGGCAAAAAACCCAAACCTTCCAACGGGAAATGATTTTCGTACCGCTTTTCCCCCGTTTTCCGACACCACACGATACCCCGAAGCTCAAATAGCGTTTCGCCTGAACCTGGCTGATGTGCTGCTCAGCGAGAAGATCACGGGTAAGGATCTGTTTCCTTACTTTGTTGAGCTTTTTGTCGCGCACTACATGGTTCTGTGGGCGGCTGACAGCAGAGCGATCGCAGCGGGTGGATCCGGGGGGCGCATCTGGCGGTGTGGCTTCATCTAAATCTGTCGATAAAGTCAGCGTCAGCTACGACACAGGAGCCACGTTAAACCCTGATGCGGGCTTCTGGAACCATACCCGTTACGGGGCTGAGTTCTGGCAGTTGATCATGATGTTCGGCGCCTGGGGCATCCAGCTATGAAAAGCGGCGTCACTATGAGCGTTGACAAGGCGCGATCTGTTTTAGATGCGCTGAAAACTATCGGTAACAGGGATGTGCTGGTTGGCATCCCTGCTGAAGACTCAGCGCGGGATGATGCGCCTTTCGGCAATGCCGGCATTGGCTATATCAATGAAAACGGCTCTCCTGCGCAGAATATTCCTGCCAGGCCACATCTGCAACCCGGTGTTAAATCGGTGCAGGATAGAACACTGCCCATGCTTAAACAGGCCGCACTTTTTACGCTTGAGGGCAATATCTCTGGCGCAGACAGGCTGCTTAACCAGGCCGGTGCAACAGCAGCGGATGGCGTAAGGCGTTTTATTACCGCCTCAGATTTTGTTCCGCTGGCGGACAGTACGGTAGCCACCCGCGCACGAAGGGGGAGGAAAGGTGCCAACGCTGAACTTGAAAGCCGCGCGGCTGGTAACGAACCTGACAACGCAAATGCCAGGCCACTTATCGATACCGGGCAGTATCGCCGCGCGATCACGTACATTGTGAGGGACAAAAATGCCAAATCTTGATGTGACAGACGGGCTGTTTGATCCCGACTTCTGTGATACCAGCCTGCTGGTCACGCGGCGGTTTCAGCAGACGGATGCAGACGGCATCACGACCAGCGTGGAAGAAAAATCCGGTTTTTCGGGTGTGGTGACGGTTGATCGCTCACTGGAAAACCGCCGAATGCAGGCGGGGCAGGTTATTGGTGGGGCGATACTGGTAGTGACGACCGAGCGTCTGAGCAATGGCGAAACGGGACGTGACGCTGATGTAGTCACTTATCAGAACCGTGATTACCGGGTGTCCTTTGTCGATCCTTATACCGCGTATGGCGCTGGCTTTGTTCAGGCGCACTGCGAATTGCTGCCATTTGATGGGGGAATGCCGGTTGAGCAATAACACAAGCCAAGAGCGTGGCTGGCTGACGCCTGTCAGGGGATCACCGGTTTATGGTGAAGCACTGGACAGGCTTCTTAGCCGATGGCTACGCGGTGTTTCCGGACTACCTGATTCTGTGGTTCGTCCCCGCTGGCAACCTGAACAGCCCGCACTATTGCCGCCAGAGACTAACTGGTGCGCTTTCGGCGTGGTGGATATGCCGTGCGACGGTAATCCGGCATTTGTTAACCAGCGTGACGATAACACTGAACTCTGGCGGCATGAGACGATTGAATGCCTGGCTTCCTTTTACGGCCCGGCAGGGCAGCAGTACGCGACCCGTTTTCGTGATGGGATCGCCGTCAGTCAGAACAACGCGGAACTGAGCACTCAGGTGGGCTTTGTTGAATAAATCAGAACTTGTAACGACTGCGCCCCATACGGGTCGATTGTTACGTGATGCGAATACTGTTCGGCATTCCTAATAGCGTGATCCGGTTAAGCGCTTTGACCATGGCCATGGCTTCACCCACC
>NZ_JAHWCO010000315.1:0-1551 GCF_020054415.1 Candidatus Symbiopectobacterium sp.
GGTGGGTGAAGCCATGGCCATGGTCAAAGCGCTTAACCGGATCACGCTATTAGGAATGCCGAACAGTATTCGCATCACGTAACAATCGACCCGTATGGGGCGCAGTCGTTACAAGTTCTGATTTATTCAACAAAGCCCACCAGACTGCAATAATTCATGGGCTTCAACACGTCCGCGCGCCCGCGCCAGAATTTCCAGATTGGGAAAATGCTTTTGGCACAGGTGAACGATGTCCATGGTGTCTTCCGGCTCATTACAGGTGATCACAATCGCGCTCGCCTGTTCAGCGCCGGCCGCCCGCAGCAGTTCCAATTCAGTGGCATCACCATAGTACACTTTGTAACCATAGCTGCGCATCATGCTGACGGCGCTGATATCACGTTCCAATACCGTGATGCGCATTTTGTTCGCCATCAGCAAACGCCCGATCACCTGCCCAAAACGCCCAAACCCGACAATGATCACCTGCGGCTCGTCATCTTGCACATAAGGCTTTTCGTCATGCTCCTCCGTAGCGTTATAACGATGCGCCAGAATGCGGTCTATCCCCTGCATCAGCAGCGGCTTGGTCATCATGGAGAGGGTTACCGTGACCAGCAGCAACGGAAGCTGTTCACCCTGTAGCACCTTGTGCGCCGCTGCCGCAGAAAACAGCACAAACGCAAACTCACCGCCCTGACTCAGCACCCCGGCGAACTGAAGCCGTTCAGAGCGCCGCATCCGGTTCACGCGCGCCAATACGTACAGCACGATGCCCTTCACCGTGACCAGAAGGAATACGCCCAGCAACACTTCGTCGATGTGGGTAAACAACACCCCCAGATCGAGCGCCATGCCCACGGAGATAAAAAACAGTCCGATCAGCAATCCCTTAAAAGGATCGATGGAAATTTCCAGCTCGTGGCGATACTCACTTTCCGCCAACAACACGCCTGCGATAAAGGTGCCCAACGCCATGGAGAAACCCAGCGCATCCATAAAGACAGCAGATCCAAGCACCGGCGGCAGCGCCGCGGCGGTAAACACTTCACGCACGCCGGAGGCGGCTATAAACCGGAATAGCGGACGCACCAGATAGCGTCCACCTATCAACATGCCGATAAAGGCCGCGACCTTGATGGCAACGTCTTTCCAGTCGGTCACTTCACCCTGCACTCCGGCCAGCACTGGCACCAACGCCAGAGCGGGGATGACCGCCAAGTCCTGAAACAGCAGCACCGCGAACCCCAACTGGCCGGATTCGCTGCGGTTCATTCCCTTCTCGCGCATCAGTTGCAGCGCCATCGCGGTGGAAGACATCGCCAACCCGACGCCACCAATCAGCGCTGATTGCCAGGAAAAGCCGGTCAGGTAAAGTAAGCAGCCAAGGACCGCCGCGCTGGGTCGTGTATTCAATATGTTGATTGCAGTGTGAAATGTCCGGTTTTTGATGTGGAATACAGTGGCTAAAGTTGATGTAAGATGCCCGTTTTGTGAACAGACATCTCCTGTGAAAAAACACGGTTATGGCAAAAGTGGCCATCAGCGTTACCGTCGTCAGTCATGCAAACA